>DAOVRD010000087.1 GCA_030628375.1 Planctomycetota bacterium | reverse complement strand
TACGGCCATCCTCCTGGCGACGGCTGAAGTGCTGGCCGGAATGCGCGACAAGATCGCGGGGAACGTCAAGTTCCTCTTCCAGCCCGCCGAGGAGGGCGGGGCCGGCGGGGAGAAGATGGTGCGGGAGGGCTGCCTGCGGAGTCCGCGCGTGGACGCCATATTTGCGCTGCACGCGCGCAGTGAGATCCGGCCGGGCCAGGTGCAACTGGCGCTTGCGCCCAACGTGGCGGTCAACGGCTTTGAGATGATGGTCGTGGGCAAGGGCGGTCACGGCGCCGCGCCGCAGGACTGTGTGGATCCCGTCGCCATCGGTGCGCAGATCATAACGACGGCTCAGACGGTCGTGAGCCGGGAGATCCACCCGGACTGCCCCGTCGTTCTGAGCTTCTGCTCATTCCATGCCGGCACCAAGGGCAACATCATCCCGGACACGGCCCGCATTCTGGGCACCATCCGCGCCACGGACATGAAGATGCTGCGCAAGGTCCGGCGTGCGTTGGGGCGCGTTGCCAGAAACGTGGCGGAAGCCATGCGCGGAAGCGCCACCATAAACGACCACGAGCTGTACCCTCCGGTCAAGAACCATCCGGTGGCGCTGGGGCTGGTCCGTGAGGTAGGCGAGGAACTGCTGGGCAGGAAGAACGTGCTCGACACGCCGCTGCAGCGGATGGGCGGGGAGGACTTCGCCTTCTACCTGCACGAGCAGGGCGGCGCGCCGGGCGCCATATTCGGCCTCGGCGTCGAGAGCGACGAGAGGCTGCACACGTCGCGCTTCGACTTCGGCTCCGAGGCCCTGGAGCCGGGGATACTGATGCTGGTCAACCTGGCACTGCGCGCCCTGGAGGCATAAGTGCTTTGTCAAGCTGCACATGGCCTGTTACAGAGGATGGGGATACTGAACAAGAAGAATGCCGTTGGTCTCGTAGGGGCGGTTCGCGAACCGCCCCTACCCGTCATTGGTGGATTGACAGGGCACTAGTAGCCGGCTTCGGTGTCCACGACATTCAGCAGTTGCCGGCCGGCGGCGTAACGCCGCAGGTTCTCGCACAGCAGGTCCATCTGCCTTTGCCACGTCCGGGGCGACATGCCCGAGACGTGCGGCGTGATGATGACGTTGTCCATCTGCCAGAGGGGGCTGTCCAGGGGCAGGGGTTCCCGGGCCGTCACGTCGAGGCCGGCACCGCCTATGCCGCCCTCTCGGAGTGCCGCCGTCAGCGCCGGCTCGTCCACGACCGCGCCGCGAGCGAGGTTGACAAGGACGGCAGCAGGCTTCATGAGCGATAGTTCGCGCTCGCCGATCAGTCCCCGTGTGGCCGATGTGAGGGCGCAGCTTATGAGGACGTAATCCGACTGGCGCAGCAGATCGTCCAGCCGGTCCGGTCCCCAGACGACGTCGGCGAACTCGTCGTCCTGCGGACGGCGACGCAGCGCCAGCACCTTCATTCCCAACGCCCTGGCCGTCTTGGCCGTTGCGCGGCCGATGCCGCCATAACCCACAACGCCCAGCGTCGCGCCGTTCAGTTCCCCCATGCGCTCCGTCACGGACCTTCGGCTGCCCTTCTCGTGCCAGAGCGCCTCCGGTGAGCGTCGCAGGCACACGTGGATGGCTCTCGCGAAGGCCAGCATCAAGGCTATGGCATGTTCGGCCATCGGGATGGCAAACACGCCCGCAGAATTCGTTACCACCACATCGCTTTCCGATACCGCGGGGAACAACTGCGAGTCCAGCCCCGCCCACATGAAATGAACCCAACGCAGCCGCTCTGCGCGCCTGAAGACGTCCTCGCTCCACGGGCCGGGCACGTAGACGTCCGCGTCGGCGATCTCCCCCGGCACTGCCTTCCGGTCTTGCGCTAACCGGACGTCGGCCCGGGGAACGGCCTGCCGCACTGCCGCCGCATCTTCCTCGGTAAGCCTGCTCCCGACAAGAACTTTCATCCGGCTCTGCTCCTCTTGGACCTTCAACGTTGGAATTGGCAGTTGTTAGGTCGAGGCGGCGTTGTATACGTGTCACGTGGCCATTGCGCGTCCGCCGTAATGGTAGGTCCGATCCGCTTTCGTAGGGGCACGGCGCGCCGTGCCCTTACTTGACAAGGCCGAAACGGCCCTACCGGGAAGTTCGGTCTTGAAGCTCCACTCTGGGCTGGAGTCTGCCATGTGCGTGCGTTGTCCTCTCGCTGGACCGATGGGAGCGGAGTGCGCAGTTCAACGTGCCCGCCTCGTCCTGGTCTGTAGAGACCCTCTTCTGGGCGCCATGAGTCCCCCAGTGCCGGGCGAGACGCCCGGCCTACCCGGGAGAAAGGGCCGGAAGCGCATCGTTTCTACAGCAGCCTCGTCCCTGGCCCTCTGCGTCAGGCCGAGGGTGCGTCTCCCCAGTCGGGCACGTCGAGCAGCTCGCCGTCCCGCATGGCCGACTTGTGCGCCATCACTCCGGGCGCCATGTAGCGCACGGCCTCCCATGCGTTGACGGCGGCGTGCCTGTCTTGCGCCACCGCCTCGACAAACTCGTGAACCAGATAGGCGTGTGACCCGCCGTGCCCTCCGTAGGCCACTGACTCGCCTTCGCCCCTGAACGCCCTTTCCACCTCCTCGGGCAGCGGGTGGCGCATCTCTTCCACTGTCAGCTTCTTCCAGTCGGTCTTGGTCACCCAATGGTCCTCGCGGAACGTGGCCTCGGTGCCGAAGATGCGGAATATCTCCTCCCCGGTGTGCCCGACCTGGCGGTACTCACAGATGCGCGCCGTGGCGCCGTTGCTCATCCGGAAAAGGGCCGTCTCGTTGCTGAAGGCGCCGCCGAAGTACTCGTCGTCCGTGGGATCGGTGAAGCCCCAGGCGGACACTTTCGTCATGTGGGCGCCCATGACGGACACTACGCCGGACACGGAATGTGTGGGGTAGTGCATCGGCCCGCCCTGGACGCCTTTCTCTTTGTACTTCCTGGACACTTCCTGCCACTCGCGCCCGGCGCGGCCGGTCGAACGATGCTTCTGCACATCTCTCAGGTTGCAGGAGGGCAGGTCCACGTCGTGGAGGTAGTGGCCTTCGCCGTGGACGAAGTGGCCAAAGGCGCCTTCTGCGGCGCGGCGGCGGCAGTACATCGTCTGGGGCTTGTAGCAGGTCGTCTCACCGAGCATGTACCTCATCCCGGTCCGCTCGCACGTGCGAACCAGCCTGTCGCACCATTCCAGTATCTCGTCCCCGTCGGGAAGCATGATGATGGGGACGGCGCTGTAGACGTGCTTGCCCGATTCCATGGCCTGGATGCACTGCGGCGCGTGCAGCCACGGCTGCGTGATGATGGCCAGCGCGTCCAGGTCGCTCCTGCATATCTCATCCAGGGAGGTGTAGGCGTCTGAGGGACTGAACTTGTCCTGCCAGGACTCCCTCCTGGCGAACGCCTCGATGCGTTCCGGCTCCAGGTCGCAGAGCGCGATGCGATCCACGCTCGGATGACTCTTGAACAGCTCCGCAAAAGCCGACCCGAAACTGCCCAGGCCGACCAGTCCCAGACTTATTCCCATGGCTCAACTCCGGTTGGAACGGTGAATCCGCTGACCTCGGCTGTCCGTTCTGCACCGCGTGCTATTTGACAGCCGGCCGAATGTCCGCTCTCCTTTACAACGCCGTAGTTTAGTGCGGTTTCACGCCGTTGCCAAGGGAACGGACGAAAAGGCGGAGGGTTGACGCAGCCGGGAAGGAGCACTACACTGTGGCTGACTGACAAGGAGTCCGGCGCATGACTGGTAGCTGGGAAGAATCCAGGCGTTATGAACCCGCAGCCGACCCCCTCCGTCCTCTTCTCACAGCCGGGTGACGGTGTCTGGAAACGGACCGTCCTGCTGGCTGTGCTCGCCCTTCCGATCGTCGTGCACGGAGAAGCCTACGGCCATGGGCTGGTGATGTCCCCGTCGACACCTGTGTCGCCGCCAGCCGGGTATCTCTGGGTTGCCGCCGTATGGGCGGCCGTGCTCATCGCCGCCAACGCCCTCTTCATAAGACGCCGGCAGCTTGACAAGTGGCACGGCGCCATCGTGACCAGCCTTCTGATCGCGCTGACCTTCGCCTTGCTCTTTGTTGCTGTCGGATTCGTTGCCAGGATTCTCACGAATGGCCTTCTGCCCGGGCCGTGGTTGGGATACGAGCCCTTCTATGGGTTGGGCTGGAGCGTGCCGACCCTGTTTGTGTTCTGTTTCTGGAACGCCGTTGGATGGCTTGTGTTACGAGGCGTAGTTGCCAGAGAGGTCGTACGGACGTACCGTCTCTTATATCCCGACAAACGCCTCGCCTTCCGGATCAATGCCGCCATCTATCTCGGGGGTCTTGTGCCCTTCATGCTCACCGGCGCTTTGGCCCACGGCTGGACCGGCGGTCATCTTGACATAGGGTGTCGTAGCCAGCTCGCCGAACTCGGGGAAGCTCTCCTTGACTTCGCCGGCGAACACGACAATAGGCTGCCCCCAGGGACGAACATGCAGGACGTGTTGGTCGATATACGGCCCTACCTGGACTCAAAGTCCACCGGAGACGCTGAGCCTATCTACGTCTGTCCTGTCTGTGCCGCCTTCGAGCGTCATCCCAAACCGTACCTATGGAATGGCCAGCTCGCAGGCAGAAGCATTGAGGAACTGCGCAAGCTGGATGCGCCTGTGCCCGTCATTACGTGTGCCTGCGGCCCGCAGAGTCCGTACCACAACGGCGCCGTCCTCACCACAGAGAACATCCTCCGTGCCCTGGCCGCCGATGCACGCGACAGCGGCCCGCTCTGGCCAACAGCAAGTGCAGGTCGGTAGGCAGGGCCGACGGGACGGCACCGTACTACACGGCGGCCGAGTCGGATTATCCTGACCGACCGGCCCGGCCACCCCCGTGCTTGCGACGCTGACCGAGGACGGGACCGAACTCTACCTGGTGATCGCGAACGGGTTGTGGGATCGGGCGGTGCCGTGCCGCGTGGCCGTGAAGAACTTCGATCCTGTCGAGGTGGCCGGAATCGTCCTCTCGCATCCCGACCCGGACGGCAAGCCGCTGCTGGAGAGCAAAGAAGAGGGTGTGTCTGACCTGCCGGTGCTTCTGGACGGCGACGTGCTCACCTGCACCATCCCGCCGCACTGCGTGGCCTTCATCTCCCTGACGCGGTAGGCAGGCTCCCCTGGGGCGACCAGGGACTGGACGTCGTGGAGGGGCCCGCGCGGTTTTCGCATTGCTTGACTGACCAGAGCGGAAGTCTTAGGCTGCCGCAAGCGCGGGGCTGGTATTCCGCGAGGCGGCTCTTTTGGGGACGGGCTGGCGCAATTGAGCGACCAGGAATTGATCGCGGAACTGGAGACGCGGCTGGGGGCAGCGGGGCTTTTCCGCTCTGGACGTGGAAGAGCTCAAGGTCCGGATGGCGGAGCTGGAGCGGCGGTTTGGGGGAGACGACAAAGGGCAGAGCGGTGCATAGGCGCGTCTGGCGGATTCTCTTATCGGAAGGAGGGGTACGATGGCTTTTGCCGATCTCAGTGATGTGGACGGGGGGGAAGTCTTCGTTTGCGCGGAGAATGTGTTTGCTATTAAGGAGTCCGGTGAAGGGTCGCAGATCCTTTCGACAGGGGGGGCTGCGGTCTGTGTGAAGGAAGATGTGTGCCAGGTTCGGCTGTGCTTGGTGGAAGCCCAGAAAAAGCAGCCGGCACTCGTTGTCGTCGTGGACGAGTAGATCTCCACGATGCAGCTCTGAGCGTCAAGGGCCTACCGGGCGGGGCTGGGGCCGCGCCTGAAACTCGGGGGGGGACGGAAATGTTTGTGGACCTTTTGGATGTGAAGGGCCAACAATGGCTGATCAATATGGACCATGTAGTGTCGATACGCGAGGTGGAGAGTAAGATTCCTCCAGCTACGGACGAGCCAGCCGTTAAGCGTTCGTGCGTATTCACGATGAGCAACGGGGAATCGTGTCAGTTTTCCTGCAGCTGTCTTGGTCTTACTGCGGTGATGGGCGACGAGGTGATGACCCCGCTAGTGGAGGAATAAGGAGACCTGGCCCAGTAGGCCTTGCGATGTGACGTAATGGGGCGGTTTGGGCCCTGGAACTTCGGTTCCGGGGCCTTTTTTCTTGGCAGCCGGGCAAGAATTATCGCGCAGGTCGCGCAGGTCGGCCACAGACCGCCTGGCGTCTCTGGTAGAGTGCGGCCCTCTGCACAACCGGCTCTCAGCCGGTTGTAGCCGGCGGATTCGCGGCTTGCGTGCGGTTTGCCCGACTGCAGGGCACGGCGCGCCGTGCCCCTACGAACGAAGGGGCGCCTATGCCGGGCAGCAAGCAGGAGCTGATCCCCCAGGCGGTGAACGTGTCGGTGCAGCCCATCTGCCGCTGGAAGAAGGCCGACCGCAAGGGGGGCGTCGACTGGGAGCGGGCCCGCGACCACCGCCGGCGAAAGGATCCGCGCGCCATCCTGGCGATCCTTGAGGCCATGAGCAAGTTCCATTTGACAGGCGAATGCTCGTCGCGTATTATGCTATACAGTCGTATAATATATCGAGTTGCGCCTTCTGCGCGGCAAGCAGCCCGTTTCAACGGCCGCTCGTCAGTGCCCGTAAGAGAATACAGCCATGGAAGTGCCTCTCATCATTCACGTGGACATTGACGCCTTCTTCGCCTCCGTTGAGCAGGTGCTGAACCCCGATCTCAAGGGCAGACCCGTCATCGTGGGCGGCGGGATCAAGGGGCGCGGCGTGGTGGCCTCGGCCTCCTATGAGGCCCGTCCCTTCGGTCTGAAGGCCGGCATGCCGATCTTCCGGGCCCGGGAGCTCTGCCCCAACGGAGTCTACGTGGGTCCTCGCTTCGGGGAGTACAATCGCTTCTCGGAGCAGGTTTTCGAGGTATTGTCGGGCATCAGCCCGTCGGTGGAGCAGGCTTCGCTGGACGAAGCCTGCGTGGACCTGCGCGGGTGCGAGCGCATGTACGGCACCTGGTCGGCGCGTCCGGTGGCGCGGCTTCCGTTCGTGAAGGAGGCGGACGGCGTCTACCGGCGGATGGAGAAACGGGCGATACCGCCCGCCAGGCGCGTGCTGCTGCCGGAAGGTTCCCGCTGGGTCGCTGCGGTTGGTCTGTGGATAAGGCGCGCGGTTCGGGCCGAGACAGGACTGGACGTTTCCGTTGGGATCGGCTCAAACAGGCTGGTGGCCAAGACGGCGTCGGGTTTCGGCAAGCCCTGTGGCATCACGCTGGTGGAAGCGGGGCACGAGGCGGGCTTCCTGGCCATGCTCGGATTGAAGGACATACCGGGCATCGGCAGGGCCACCCGTGAGCGGCTGCTCAAATGGAACGTGCGAACCGTAGAAGAGGCGCGCCGGCTGCCGCGCGAGCTGCTCAAGGACGCCTTCGGATGCCGGCGAGGGGCGGCGATGTACGATCTGCTGCGCGGCCGCGCCTGTTCCGCCGACGATTCGACGGGGCGGCGCGAGCCCGACCTGCCGAAAAGCATCAGCCGCGAGACAACGTTCTGGACCGCGTCCAACGATTACGAGTTCGTCGAGTCCATGCTTTTCTATCTGACCGAGCGGCTGGGCCGTGCGTTGCGTCGTGAGGGGCTGGCAGGTCGAACGGTGCAGGTGAAGCTGCGGTATCAGGATTTCGCGTCGGTGCGGTGCTCGCGTTCGATGGGTCAGTATGCCGACCGCGACGAGAAGATATTCGCCGAGGCTCGAAAGCTATTGAAAGGTCGCTGGCGCAGGAGCCGTCGGCTCCGGCTGGTGGGAGTGGGGCTGACAGATCTGCGGCCTGCCCGGACGTTCCAGGGCGGGCTTTTCGACGACGGCGCCGACCGCAGTCGTCGGCTCGACCGCTGCCTGGACGACCTGCGCGAACGGTTCGGCTTCGGCATCGTGCAGCGCGGCCCTTCGATCAACCTGGCCCATCTCGCCCATCCCGTCCAGGACGTCAAGCTGCCCGAGCCGGCAAGGCCCTGAGCCGCCGCGTTGTTCGTTTTGCCACCCTCGCTTCATTTGCCGCCCGATGGCGTTTGGGCTATCATTGCCCGGCCGCCCGCCGGGGACAACCTGGCGTTGATCCCCTGGTCGGCGCCATGTATCCCTGCGACCTGTTCTGGAAGGATCGGCCAAGATGGCCCAGCGCAGAGACGGCCCGCGCGTCGCAGTGGTCGGGACGTGCACCTTGTCTCCGTACAAGGTCTCTGACCCCGACCAGTTGCTCGCCGACGGGCTGGCCATGGTGGACGAGATGGCGCGGCGGGCCGAGGAAAAAGGCTGGAGCCTGGACCTTGTGGCGCTCCCGGAGACGTTCTCGCGGGTGGAGCGTCGGCCCGGAGACGAGGCGCTCGATGGCAGGACCGTCACTGCCATGGCGGAGAAGGCGCGGGCCTACCACACCTACGCGGCGGTTCCCGTGCGGCTGCGCCAGGGGGAGAAGGTCTACAACTCCGTCGTCATGCTCGACCGGGAAGGCGGCGTCGTCGGCATGTACCACAAGGTCTTCCCCGTGGCCGGCCCCGACGGCTCTCTCGAGGGCGGCGTCACGCCGGGCGACCGGTTCCCGGTCTTCGACCTGGACTTCGGGCGCGTGGGGGCGCAGATCTGCTTCGACGTGTTCTTCGAGGATGGCTGGCAGGCGCTTGACTACCAGGACGCAGAACTGGTGGTCTTTGCGTCGGCCACACCGGCGGTGATGGCCCTGAGGTCACACGCCTACCGGCACCAGTACTACATCGTGTCCTCCATCCACGAGGTGCCCTCGGTAGTGGTTGATCCCATAGGACGGGAAGTGACCCGGACCTCGGCCGACAGGGAGCCGATTGTGGCCCGGTTCGACCTGGATTACCGCGTTGTGCGCTGGAGTTCCCTCCAGGACTACGGCAAGGCCCTCGCCGAGAAGTATGGCGATCGCGTCAGCCAGGACTGGCACTACGAGGAGCACATGTGCCTGCTCACGTCCCTCGACGTGGACCTGCCCGTCCGGGAGGTAATGCAGCGGGAGAAGCTGGGGACGCACCGGCAGGACCGGGACAGCAACGTCCCCGCCCAGATGGCCGCGCGGGGCGGGCCGCCGGCGCAGCCCCCCACGGTGAATCATGAATGACGAGGGGCGAGCGGTGGTTCTTCAGCCGAAAGGGGCCCTTGCCGTTATGAGCATCAGGGGCGCAGCAGTCATTGTTTGTATGGCCGTCGCCACGTTGTGCCTGGCCGCGTCGGATGAGCAAGAAGACGAGGAGGCCATGGCGCGCGTGAACGGCCGGGCGATCACGGCGGACGAGGTCGAGCGGTTCATGAGGGTCAGTCAGGCGGGCGCGCCGCCCGTGAGCCCGGAACTGATGACGACGGCCGTCTACGAAGAGTTCCAGGCCCGCAGGAAGTGGGAGGCGATTGAAAGCCTCATTGAAAGACACCTGCTGTGTGAGCTGGCGCGACAGGAGTACCTTGACGGGCAGGCGACCAGCCAGCCCCTGGATGAATACGCCGAGCAGGAGCTTAAGAAGTTGGAGGAGCGAGCCGGCTCGCCGGCCAAAGCAAGGCATCTGCTGACCGGTCTGGGCCTGAACGTTGACCAGTTCAAGCAAATGCAGATCGAGAATGCGCTGGCGACCAAGCTCCTCTTTGACAAGGTCTACTCCCACGTGCACGCTTCGCCGACCGAGGTGCGGAAGTACTACGATGAGCACCGTGAGGATTTCAGGGCCGAAAGGAGCGTGGTGTACCGCCAGATACTGTTTGTTGTGGTTGACCGGGAGGAGGAGCTGACGCAGCGGGAGAGGGCGGAGTCGGTCCTGCGGCGCATCGTGCAGGGATTGGATTTCGGGGCGGCGGCGGATCGCTATTCGGCCGACAGCGAGACGTACCCCGGAGGCCGGCGTGAGGTGAGCGTGCCGGATTATCTGCCGGGCTGGCTGCCCCCGGCTGTGGCGGGGCTTGAGCCGGGCCAACTCTCAGTGGTCCGGCGGCTTGCCGGCGGCTTCTCCGTCGCCAGGCTTGAAGAAGTGAAGCCGGCGCGCGTGCTGCCTTTCGAGGAAGCGCAGCCTCGCATCAAAGAGGACATTCTTCAGCGCGAGCGGACGGCCGCCCGGGCGGAGTACGTTGGCAAGCTGAAGAAAGATGCGGCCATCGAATACCTCCCCCCCGCCGCGGCGCTGGGGCTGGAATGACCCGGCAGCCAGGCGCTCTCGTGTCTCCTTGCGTGGGGTGGTGTCCATGTTTCCGGACGGTCTTTCGCGAAGGTGAAAATGGGATACAGGCACCCCTCACTGCGTTCGGGATTGCCAGTCCCCATTTTGCCCCCGCCGTGGCGCTGGGGCTGGAATGACCCGGCAGCCAGGCGCTCTCGTGTCTTCTTGCGTGGGGTGGTGTCCGTGTTTCCGGACGGTCTTTCGCGAAGGTGAAAATGGGATACAGGCACCCCTCACTGCGTTCGGGATTGCCAGTCCCCATTTTGCCCCCGCCGTGGCGCCGCCACCCAGGGCCCAAAGGATCCTACCCGGAAGTTCGGTGTTGAAGCTCCACTGGCAGCACTGGCGGCCGGACGGCTCCCAACCCCTGGTGGTTAACCGGGTCTCGATGGCGGAAGTGGCCGACATCCTCTCGGCATAGGCGGTGCCGCCTCGCCTTGACGCTCCTGCGCACCCCGGTATCATGTGTCCTTCCCGGTCGGTGGGCGTGCAGCGCTGCGTCCCGGGCGGGGGTGCACTTGAACGACGGGCTGCATATGGAGATCACTCCGAAGATCGTGCTGGTGCTGGTTCCCATCGGCCTGGGTCTGTTCTTCCGCTGGGTCCGGCTTTTCAGCGACGAGGACGGGGCGCTGCTGCGCAAGTTCGTCGTCCGGTTCACCGTTCCCATCTTCGTGTTCTTCTCGCTCTACGAGGCAAGGCCAGAGAGCATCTCCGCCATCCTGCCGATGATGGTGGCGCTTGTGTTGATGACGGCCGTGCTTTTCGCCATCGGGTGGGCGGCGGCAGGGCTCTTCAAGGATCCGGCCCGGCGGGCCGCCGTGCATGCGTGCGTGACGTTCGGTAATTACGGCTGGGTGGGCCTGGGCGTGGCGGACGCGGTGCTGGGCGCTCCCGGCAGCCAGCGGGTGGTCTACTTCATCCTGCTGTGGTGGCCGGTGTTCTACGGGTTCGGCCTGACCATCGGTTTCATCCACGCCGGCCGACGCAAGGGCGGCGTGCCGGTCCGCAAGGCCGTCGCCGTGGCGGCTCCCATCCTTGTGGCGATGGGGCTCGGCCTGGCCGCGAACCTCCGTTCGGTGGCGCTGCCGCAACTGGTCAGCGAAGTGCTCAGGCCTTTCGGCGACACGACGGTGCCGCTGATCCTTTTCAGCGTGGGTGTGATGCTTGATTTCAGCCGGCTTACGGGCGCCGTCAAACCGGCCCTGCTCATCAGTGCCGTCACGCTGCTGGTGGGGCCCCTGGTCGGGTGGGCGCTGGCGGCGCTGCTCGCCAGGGATGCCGTCAGCTTCGGCGTCATCGTATTGGAAGGCGCCATGCCCGTGGCCACGATGACGCCCATGCTCGGAGAGAACTACGACATGGACAAAGACCTGGTCAGCACGGCCATCGTGTTGAGCACCGCCATCTCCCTGGTCACTATCCCCGTCGTGGCGAGCATCGTCGCAGGCTGACGGCGAGGCCCGCCTAACCATGGCTTTCGTGGGGGCGGTTCGCGAACCGCCCCTACTATCCCGTCGTGGCGAGCATCGTCGCAGGTTGACGGCGACGCCCGCCTATTGGAGTTTCAACACCGAACTTCCGGGTAGGGCCGTTGCGGCCTTGTGAAGTAAGGGCACGGCGCGCCGTGCCCCTACGAAGAATTGTGTGCGGTGAGGGCTACGTGGTGGGCTGCTGTAGGCGGCCGCCCCCACAGGAGGCCAAGGGGCGCATGACGCCTACACCTTGGAGACGCAGGGCTTAGCAGTCCGGGCTGGCGATAACAGTCGGTGTTGGCAAGCGAAGTACGGGTAGGGGCACGGCGCGCCGTGCCCCTACGAAAGCGGATCGGGCCTACCAGCATGGCGAACGCGCAATGGCCGCCCGACACGCATACAGCGCCGCCTGGACCTGACAGCTGCCAACTTCAATGCTGAAACTCCGCTAACGGCCTACTGCTGCTCGTGCTGCGCTCTTCGCGCGGCCAGCCTCTTCTGGATGTTCCCATAGATGGCCAGGGCTCCGAAGAGCGCCGCGGCGGCCGCGATTGACCAGATGACGGCGAGCAGGAAGTCGGCGTAATCGCCCTCGGCTATGATGTTCAGCCCCGCCACGACCAGCAGCGCAGCGACCAGCACGATGAAGCTCGCTGTGCTGGAGAGCGGCGTCTTGTGCCAGAGCAGCGCGCAGAGCGCGAAGACGATGAGGGCTATAACGGCTATCAGGGGCTTGAGGGCGGAAGAGGTGGCGCAGACGGCGACGGCCTCCGCCGGGACCTCGGGGTTGAGGATCAGCCCCTGGAAGTAGAACTGCTCGGGAAGCTGCGGCTTGGTGCCAACGACCGCAGGGCCGATCCGGCCCGCCTGCTTCCCGCCCCCGCGTCCGCTCAGGACGGCTACATTGCTGGCCATCTGGCTGCTTTGGGCCGGGACCCGCGCCACACGGCCGGTCTGCACGGCGCCGGCCGGCTGCTGGGTAGCCCGCAGTTCCCGCAGGGATTGCTCGAAGTACGACTCGGACGGCAGCCTCTCCAGCGTGCCGCTGGAACTGATGAGCCTGTAGCCGCGGGGCAGTTGCAGGACCCAGCCCAGGCGCAGGACGCGCACGCCCACCAGCGACGGAACGTTGAGCCTGACGACTTCGAGCTTGCCGAGCTCATCCTGGCCGAACTCCTCCCATTGCAGTTCCACACGCACGGGCCCCGTTATGCCCTGCACCTGCGCGATGGGGATTTTTGTCACTTCGCCCTCGGCCGTGCTCTCCGTCAACGGACGCACCCGTCTGCCGTTGACGAGCGCATGCCAGAGCTTCGCCTGCTCGGGCAGTCTTATCTCGAAGAACGGCTGGTAGCGGCTGCGCACGCTGGCGATCAGGGTCGTGATCCGATTGCCCTCGCGGGTGAGCGTGGTGTCCATCTTGCACGCCTCGACCACGCCGGTCACCACGTCGGCTTCGTCGTGGCGAACCGAGGAGAGGACCAGGTTGTACGGGTGGACCAGGTAGCGGAACGCGAACAGGATCGGCACGGTCTGGCGGCCTATCTGCGCGGCCACCGAAGGCGGAAGCTGCCGGAACTTCAGCGGGATCTCCTCCTCGTCAACCGGCGTCAGGCCTTCCAGCTTCTCGCCGACCGGCGTCAGCTCCAGCGACGGATCACCGGTGACGGCCAGGTAGCCGATCTCCCGCTCGACCTCTTTCATCTCGCCCATCACGGACGGCCCGCGGAACTGCCGGAGCGTCTCCTTCGGGTCGAGGTCGGCCGTGTACTCGAAGATCAACTGGTAGGAGCCCTTCGCCTCGCTCTGCAGCTCGATGCGCCACAGCTCGCCGGGCTTCGGCTCTTCCTCCTTGACCACCTCCTGGATCTTGAT
>DAOVRD010000191.1 GCA_030628375.1 Planctomycetota bacterium | reverse complement strand
GATACCCGGCGCAGTAACCTGCCGCCCGGCCCGTCATCGGGCCCATGCCACCCGGGCCTGTTGCATCTCCACCAGGCATGATTCCACCTCCTTGAACTGAAGAAACGTTGTCCGTTGCTATTCTGTGGGCCCTTCAGCGCGTGCGCATCATGTTGGCGCCGCACTTGGGGCATTTCGTCTGGTAGCAGGGGACGCCGCGCTGGTGCGCCCCCTTCGCGCCGCAGTTCGGGCAGACGCAATCGCCGCCCGGGCCGTCTCCGAAACCGCCCATCCGTCCTCTGCCGCCGCCGCGACCCTGGCCTCGACCTGTACCCTGTCCGCCTCCTCCTTGCATCGTTCTGTCCTCCCTTACTAGCGTTGCGCCCAGCCGCGTCCGCGGCGCCGCCGCCCGGGACCCAGCGGAGGTGCGAACTGCACGGGCCCGCCTTCGATGGCCAAGGCCTGCCCTTCGACCAACGCTCGCGCCACCGTGCGCCGCGCAACTTCAAGAATACGGCTCACGGTGGGCCGCGATACCCTGAGCCTCTGGGCCACCTGTTCCTGGCTCAAGCCTATGTAGTCCGCCAGCCGAAGGGCCTCGTACTGGTCCAGGGCCAGCACTGCCCACGGAAGTCCGCGTGCGGGCAGCCCCGCCGGCTTGAAAACCGTTGCGGGCGGCCGATGCGCTATGAATCGGACCTTTTTGCTACGGGGCATGCTGGCTCCGTTATGAACATATGTTCATTATACGCCCCCGGGATCTCTTTGTCAACTCGTTAGTCAAGGGAGAGCGGGGATCCGTAGGGAATGGCTCCGAAGCGGCTCTGTGCCGTCTGGCGGGGCTTCAAGACCGAACTTCCGGGTAGGGCCGTTTCGGCCTTGTCAAGTACGGGCACGGCGCGCCGTGCCCCTACGAAAGCGGATCGGGCCTACCACTATGGCGGACCGGCAATGACCACGTGACACGTATACAACGCTGCCTCGACCTAACAACTGCCAATTTCAACGTTGAAGGTCCACTGCAGGTCGAAAGGCCCTGGCGGCTCGCCGGGCCTGCGGAACAGATCGGCTGCACTGGAAGGGCGCCTAATGCCGTTTACTCATACAGCTTGATGACGCCCGCGCGGTCGCCCTTGTAGAGGTCGCGCTTCTTTGTCTCGCCCGCCTCCGAGTAGCCGTACATTGTTTCCTCGCCAGCCGCCGACCGATACAGGTCGCCCATGCCGGCCACGTGTCCGAGTTCGTGCGTCACGATGTTCTGGATATCCATCAACTGCGAAGCGCCGACTGCGTCGCCCCAGTCGAAATAGTCGTTCAGAACGATGTGTGCTTCGATGATTTTGCGCTGACTCGGACGGCAGGCGAAGTATCCCCAAACGGAGGCGATACCGATCACCCCGGGGTTCTCAAGGTCCTCGAACGAGATGGTGTTGTAATCCCGGTAAGAACCGCCATCATAAGTGACATTCAGATTCTTAGTGAGTTCGCCGTAGATGTCCAGTTCGCTAGTGTTGGGATTCTCCCATTCCCACATGCCGGCGACTATAGCACTCTTTACCAGCCCGTCCAGCTCTCCGTTGGGGTTCTCCTCCGAACGCGGGTTGAACAGATAGTCCTCCACATCTTTCCACTTTGCGCCCTTGGCTATGTAGGTATAGTAGCCCTCTTCTTCCTTCTTGCCCCCTCCGCCTTTGGGGGGTTTGTCAAATGGCCTGCCGTGGCCCTTCCTGTAGTGGATAAAGGTCACCTTGCTCAGCACGCGGTCATTGCCGTTATTCTTGGCCGATGCTGAGGAGACCCACACCAAAGCGGCCACGACGAAGGCTGCCAGAGCCACGCATATCCATTTCTTCTTCATCTTCACGCCCTTCCTTTCACCGCGGCCATGCCGTCACGGCACCGCGAAATGAAAACAGGCCAGACAAAGAAACTGTCCCTGTCAGAGTGCTTCCCAGAATCCTGCTCCTTGGAGTATAGCGACGGGAGTATGCCATGTCAACGATGAAGCCTGTCGCCGGGCCTTTCGCTTGGCGCGTACCAGTTGTAGAATGCCGGGGCAAGCACCGGGGGGGAACGGCACCGGTTTTCGGCATCAAATGACTCGATCAATCCCGATGAGGCGCCCGGCACGATGGCGCGTCAGGGCGCTTGGGGCTTCCGCTTCGAGTTCATGGAGGATTGTTGAGTGGCGCGGCAAGACCGTTCGACCGAAGAGCTGCTCCGTATCGTGGGGGAGGAGCGCGACGCGCACACGCCTGAGGAGGTGGTAGCCGCGGAGGCCGAGCTCACCCAGAGACTGGGCGGCACGCGAGCACAGGCCCACAGACGTCTCGGTTATGGCGGCGCATTCGACCTCGCACTGGGGCTCTTCCTGGTTGCTGCCGCTACATACATGCTCAGCTGGCGAGGACTCTCCTTCCTGTGGGAGGAGGCGGCATCCTGCATCCCTTTGGCCATCATGGTTTCCTTCGGCGTGGCGTTGGCGATAACAGGTCTGGCCGTCCTGAGACGCATGAACTGGGCGCTGAAGAAGGCCCGGTTCATCCCGTTTGTTCGCTCCGCAGACGTGGCGCTACTTGCCGTGGCGCCCGCACTGGAGGACCTCCTGGATACCGTGGGTCCTGGGCGCACGGCGCAACAGCCGGAGCGAGTTGCCGCAGCGGAGTGCGAGCTGAGGGAACGCCTTGCGCGCGCTCATGAGGACCGGATCAGGCGGGTCCGGCGATGGGGGCTGACCGCCATTATCCTCGGCCTCTACTTCGCCATCGCCAGCGCCGGTGCCCTGCTCACCGCTACGAGAGTGGCATTGCGGGGGCCTGAGGCCTATCCGGTGGTGGGCAGGGGCGCGGCCAGTATCCTGTACTTCTGGACGGCGTTCTGGATGGCCGTCATCAATCCCTGCTTTGGTTTGGGGTTACTGGCGTGTGGTCTGGGGCTACGCAAGCGACGCGAATGGGCACGGAGAACGCTCATCTGGATCCTCTGGATGTGGCTCGCCTCCGGCGTTGTCGTGGCTCCGCTGATGGCGGGATGGATGTTGATGACAGGGGCTCAGGCCAGGGACCTCCTCATCATGCTCGCTCTCGCGCTGCCCATCGCCGCGTTCTGGGTCGCCATGTTCCGGAGCATTACGAAGGCCCTCGCCAGCGTCGCCACCAGGGAGGTCTGCCGCCCCTCACAAGGCGAGCAAGGATCCGAAGCCCCCAGGAAGTTCCGGCGCAGAATGCTGTTGGCAGCCGCCGTTCTGATCATGGTGCTGCTGGCGCCGCTTGTTGCCTACGGCATCTGGTGGCGCAACTCGGCGGCGGGCTTGCGCACCCAGTTCCAGCAGCTCCGCAAGTCCGGTGCTGTTCTCAACCTGCGGGAATGGAAACCACCCCTGCCGTCGCCCGAGCACAACGCTGCCGATCTGCTCAGGAAGGCCGCCGCGCAGATGGAACAGGCTGAGGGGCGCATACGCGACTCCGGATCGCCCGTACCCGAATTGCCCGGCGGCGAGGAGCTGGAGGACTGGGCGGACCTGCTCGAACTGAAGGCCTGGACGCCTGCCCAAGCCGATTACGCACGGCGTGTCTTATCGCACCACGCCGACGCGCTGGAGTCGCTGCGGATGGCATCTGCCAGGCCTCACGCCGACTTCGATTGGGACTACTCCGCGCTGGTCCCCATTCTGGACGGGTTGCACCAGTTGCGCAGGGGCGTTCGCCTCATGTGCCTGTCGGCCCTGAGCGCTCACCGGGAGCAAAACCATGCTCAAGCCGTGGCCGACATCGCAACAGCTTTGCGCCTCGCCCAGTTCCCGGACGGCGACCCCTTCCTGGTTGTCCACATGGGGCGGATCTCCTGTGCCACCCTGGCAGTCCGTTGTTGCGAGACGCTGCTGCAGACAGCGGACATCCCGGCCGGGCTGCTGGTCGGCCTTGACCGCCCTCTCGGGGGGGCAGGGCGTGGATTGGACCCTGCGCGAGCTCTGGCGTGTGAACGGGCCTGGTTTGTGGGTGCCTGGGAGGCGGTTGAGTCCGGCAACTGGGAACTGTTGAATATGGCGCCGCCTGGCGCGCTCAAAGCGCTCATCGTGCGCCCCCTCCTCATGTCGAGGATGGCCGCGGCCCTTCCGCTGACGACAGAAGCAGTCCGCATCGCTCAGAAGCCTACCTGGGAGGCCGTGCCCAAAATGCAGGAACTCGAGAGAGAGATCGAACATGCCGACGCAGCCCTACACTGGCAAGGCGCGATAGCGGGCGGCCTGCCACATCCGATTGAGCTGCTCCCGTTGTACGAGAGCTGCACCGAACCCTATGCCGACTGCAAGGCGCTTCTCGACTCGATGCGGGTGGCGATCGCCCTTCGCCGCTACAAGGCCGACAAGGGCCGGCCGGCGCCGCGACTCGACGGTCTGGTGCCGGACTACCTCTCGCAACTCCCTCGCGATCCGTTTACGGGCAGTGACTTGCTGGTAGGGCGCGAGGGCGGACTGGTGAGCGTATACAGCGTGGGCGCGAACATGCAAGACGACGGAGGGGAGGTTCAAGAACCTGAGTACTACCGTAGGCCCGACATGGGCGTCCAGATCCGCGAGTGAATCACACGACGGGGATAGCCCCTGACTCCACTCCGGATGGTTTGCTGCAAGCAGTTGCCCTTCCCGACCGGGACGGCCTGGCGTGCCCGGCGGCGACTCAGGGCGTGCGATTGAGTTCGTGGGCGGTTTCCGGTAGCATCGCGCGTCTGCATGATGCGGCCGTGGCAGCGGCTGAGCGGGCGCGTTGCTGTGGCGGATGCGCGAACTGGCGGGGTGAATCAGACGAGGAGGGATGAGAATGCCCGATCTGTTCTCCGTGCGTGAGTTGATAGACCTGGCGATCCGGGAGGAGCAGACCGGGGCCACGTTCTATCGGGCCCTGGCCCAGAGCACAGAGTCAGAGGATCTGAAGGAGTTTGCCCTTCAGGTGGCCCGGATGGAGGACGAGCACGCGGCGAAGTTCCGCGACCTGCTCGGCCGTCTGGGCGATTACGAGCCGGCTGGGGAATCGTACAGCGGCGAGCACGAATCCTACATGTCCTACCTGGTGGCGGGGCGCATCTTTCCCACCGGCGACGACGGCGTGGAGATGGCCAGGCGGCAGGCGTCGGACCGTGAGGCGGTGGAGACCGCCATGGAGATGGAACGCAGCACGCTGCTTTTCTATCACGAGATGATCCGATTCGTGCCTGAGAAGGATCGGCCTCTGCTGGAGGAGGTCATCGCCGAGGAGAGGCAGCACGTCACCGACTTCGCCAGGTATAAGGAAGAGCACTTCTGAGAGCAGGCGGCGGGCGTTCGGGGGAGGATGCGCTCGCCGGTGGGGCGGGGGCTATCCGGGGTTCTGCCGCTCGCTGCGGTCGCGTTCGAGTGCCTCTATCCTGCCGCGCAGTCCGCTGATCTCGGAGCGAAGCTCGTTCAACTGGTCGGCGCCCCCGGCGATGCCCATTCGCAGGTGCTGCTCAATGCGCTGCAGCGTGTCATGCACGTCCGGGAGCAGAGCGTCGTAATCGCCTGCCGTCTCCCTGAGGTGGGCGAAGTCCCTTTCCATCAGGGCGGTCCCGTAGCTGTTGTGGACGGCGAGGACCGACGCGAACGAGGCGATTGCCAGACAGATGAACCACGCCAGGAGTTGAGAAGCCTTCATCGTATTTCCTTTCATCCGGTGCTGTTCGGAGCACCACTGAGTGAACTCCGGGGGCGCAGTGCGGCCTCCCTTGCCGGCGGCCGTCAACGCCGCGGCGTGCTATGAAGGAACTTCCTTGACGGGCGTTGCGTCTTCGTCGGCGAACTGGAGCCGATAGAGCCGCTCGTATTCTCCCTTCCGCTGCAACAGTTCCTCATGCGGTCCCTGCTCGGTGATGCACCCGTCTTTGAGGACGGTTATGGTGTCGGCGTGGCGGATCGTTGACAGGCGGTGGGCGATGACGAAGGTCGTGCGGTCCTTCATCAGATTCTTCAGGGCCTGCTGCACCAGCTTTTCCGACTGGGCGTCCAGGCTCGACGTGGCCTCGTCGAGTATGAGAATGGGGGCGTTCTTGAGGATGGCGCGTGCGATGGTGACGCACTGGCGCTGGCCGCCGGAGAGCCTCTGCCCCGCCTCGCCGACGGTGCTTTCGTAGCCGTCGGGCAGGCGCAGGATGAAGTCGTGGATGTTGGCTGCTTTGGCGGCGGCCCGGACCTCTTCGTCGGTCGCGTCGGGTTTTCCGTAGCGTATGTTCTCCGCCAGCGGCCGGTTGAACAGGAACGGATGTTGACCCACGATGGCTATGTGTTGCATCAGGCTGGTCCGCTTGATGCGGCGCACGTCCACGCCGTCAATCGTGACGGAACCTCTCGTGGGGTCGTAGAAGCGCGGGATCAGGTCGAGCATGGTGCTCTTGCCGGCGCCGGTCTCGCCGACTATGGCATAGACCTTTCCGCAGGGCACGAACAGGTTGAGGTCCTTAAGAACCGGCTCGTCATCGTAAGCGAACCAGACGTTCCTGAAGCGCACGCCTTCGCGCACCCCGCTTATCTCCACGGCGTCGGGGACGTCTTCGATCTCCGGCTCCAGGTCAATAAGCTCGAAGACGCGGTTCACCCCCGCCATGCTCTGCTGCAAGTCGTTGTAGGCCTTGACGATGCGGCGAGTGCGCCCTGCTATCAGGCCGAGGAACACGCCGAATACCAGCGTGTCATCGAGGGACAACCGTCCCTTGCCCAACAGGTAGTCGGCGATGAGCAGAACCACGGACGTGACGACCACAGCGGTGAAGAACTCCGGCAGCACACTCGCCCAGGCCCTGCTCCTGACCAGCTTGAAGGCCCTCTTGAGCTGCGCCCTGTTGCGGCGCCGGAATTCCTCCTTCTCCGCCTCCTCCATGTTGAATGACTTGACGACGCGGATTCCGCTCAGCATCTGGGTGACGGCATCGGTGACATCGGCGAGCTTCTCCAGGGTCTTGGTGGCATAGCGCCGGATCCGGGTGCCATATCGCCCGACGATGAGCACGAGAAAGGGAAGGCTCACCAGCGCGACAAGCGTCAGATGCGGGCTTACCCAGACCGCGCCGGCGAAGAAGAGCAGCAACATCAGCGGCTGCAGGATCAGCTTTCCAAAGATGATCTTGAGCGCCGCTTCGGTCCGCGCGATGTCGTTGGTCAGTCGGCTGACCAGCTCGCCCGTCCGCTGCGTGGAGAAATAGCCCAGAGAGAGGCCGGACAGCCGGTCAAAGACCGCCATCCTCAAGTCGGCCAGTATGCTCCAGGCCACGCGGCCCCGCGCGTAGTCCTGCACGAAGCCGGAGATCAGGAGAAGCGGCCCGATGATGAAGGCCAGCAGGAAGGCCACCCTCTTGAGGCTTGCGCCGGGCCATAGCCATGCGAGGACCTTCCTGACCGGCGGCAGGCCCAGGAACCAGCCTCTGACCCTGTCCTTGGTCCTTTCGAACACGTCGGGGGGACGGGCCTCGGCTTCTTGCTCCGTCTGGGCAGTGCGGACCTGGGCCCCCTGGGCCGGGGCGTGCTTCGTCACGGCCTCTTTCTCCTCGAAGGCCGCCACGAACGGTTTGACAAGCAGGACTGCGTTGAAGCCGACCACCGAGTAAAGCATCATCGCGACCAGCGACACCAGAACCGCCTTCCAGTACGGCAGGGCGTACCCGTAGAACCGCGACAGATTCCTATAGCTGTGTTTGCGATGCGGATCAGCCATGGCCGGTGACGGAAAGGAGACCAGGTCGGCGGCTCCGGCTCCGAGCCTCTGCCGGTGTGCGGCCTCTGGAGAAAATGGACTCGTCCTGGCAGGACGCGGGGGATTAGCCCGTGCGCCCGTCCTGCTGCAATGATAATGCAGAGCAGGACTTAGCGTCAAGCCCTCCCGCCCGCGCGATCCGGGCGGAGGGCCGCTGTCCTCTCCTCGGCCCTCCTGGTGGGGCTTGCGTGCGCAGTCGCAGGGTCATTCAATTGTCCCGTAGCGGATCAGATGGATGAGTTGGTGGGGCTGCGCGGCGCAGTGTTCAATGCCCTCCGGGATGTTGGTCAAGCAGACCCGCCGCAGCACTGTCAGG
>DAOVRD010000016.1 GCA_030628375.1 Planctomycetota bacterium | reverse complement strand
GCGCCGAGTGAAGTAGGCCTGTCGGGCTGTCCGGTCTTCTTCGCGAATCGCCTGCTTGAGCTCCTGGCTGTCCGGGTATTCCTGAAGAAGCAGTTGCATGCTCTGTAACGCGGCCGTATTGGGCGGCGGGTCGCCTTCGGCGGCGAAATGGGCAGTCATCATCACGCCCACCACCACGCCCGAAAACACCCCGGCGACAAGCAGAAGAGACACGGCGAGCAAGCGGCGGTCCCTTACCGCGTCCGCCTTGCGCAAGCCCGACGCCGAGGCTTCGCTATCTGCTTGTCTGTCCCTGTCGGACACTTCGCACTCCTCGCAGACCCATTACGACGCCCCGCCAGCAGATGAGGGGTCTTCGCCGGCCCGCTGCGCCAGCTTCTTCAGGCGCAGCCTTTCCCTCGGACAGGAAAGAAAACACCGGCCGCATGCCACACACCAGGCGTGTTCGATCTCATAAGTCTCCTGCTTGCGGACTGGGATAAGGCCGCAGAAATTCAGTCCTATCACCAGTCCACACCATGCGCCAAACAGCGCTCCTCCGACCTTCATGCGATGCTCAACCAGCCGCGCTTGATCGTAAAGTTCCGCCGCCGGCCGGCCGGTAGCCCTGAAGGCCTCGCTCTCAAACGTCCTTTCGGTCAGACCCTCGGAGTCTTCCTCCCATACTCGAGCCGCAAGCCGCACCGTGTCGCTCGCGCGCGCGAAAAACGGGCCCGCCAGGTAACCAAACGGCGCACCAACCAGGGACAACAACAGCAGCAGCATGAAGGCACGGCTTCTCATAGCTGTTGCGACACTCCTTCGGGGGTGGGAGGCGTGATGGCGCCGAACGGGCAGGCGTTCTCACACAGAGAACACGCCGCGCACTCGTCCGGAGTGGTGCTTACGCGGCGCCACGCGAAACGCGAGACGATTGCCAACAGGGCACCATAAGGACACAGAAAACGGCAATAGGGTCGCCCGACGAACATTGCCACAAAGAGGACGCCGCCGCCTATGACCAGCATGTGGAACTCCCCGGACAACCGGAAGAAGCTAACGAACGGGTCATAACGGCAGATGATGAACATCGTGTGGGTAGCGGCGAACAGCACCGCTGCGCCCAGATACACGAACGGCAGGACCCGCAGCACGTGCTCCAGCCAAGCGGGAACGCGAACCGGCCGCAGAAGCACAACATCTTGGATCGCCCCCAGCGGGCAAACCGCTCCGCAGAAGACCCGACCGAAAAGCAGACCAAACACCAGCGGCAGGATGAAGAACAGCCCCACGGTAAGGGGAAGAGCGTAACCAGGATCCGCCATCGAAAGCGACACGTTCTGTACGGATCCTACAGGGCAAACGCAACCGCCACGATAAAACCCGAAGTAAGCGAGACAGAAAAGGCTGAGAAGGACGATTGCCCTTCGGCTTCTCTTGACCAGGGCAAGCCACGAGGCCAGGCAGAGCGCGCCCGCCAGCACTGCCACGGCAACGAATTCTCGCCGGGCCACCCTCCGAAGCGGTCGAGTCATAGATGGCAGCTCGTAGCCCGATTCGAAGTCCGGCGGTGGGAATCGTTCCGCCGACCACGCGTCGGAGGAAAGGGACATAAGTGCGCACAAAACCCATATCGCACTGATTCGAAAATGATTCACAAACCGCTGGCCTTTCAATATCGCCACACATCCGCCAACTGCTCAGGCCCCTTTTCCTTGAGCACATAGGGGCTGTGCGCCGGCAGCCGGATAAACGCATTCGACGGGCACGAGACGGCAACGGCACACTCATTACAGTTCAGGCAACGGTCATGACGGACCTGCAAGTACAGTGCGCTATTCCCGAACGTGTTGCACCCTTTGACACACTTGCCGCACCCGTTACAAAGGTCCTCGTCTATCGTGTACTCGTGGTATGGTTCCTCAATGAACCTGCGATTGATCGCACCGGTGGGGCACATCTGGTTTTCCGCACCTGTGTCCAGAGCGCTGGGATTAGTCTGGAAGAAGCCAAAACACAGTCTGCAATAGCCGCACATCGCGAACGAGTGCACAGCCTTGACCGCCGACGGATTCAGGACGCAGTGTGTAGCGCACTGTCCACATTGCGTGCACTTGAAAGGATCGATCTGCCACACCATCTGCTCGCCACGCCGTCGCGTGCCCAACGCGGCCGTCAGGCCTCCCAGCGCGACAACCGAAGTGCCTCTGCCCAGACGCCCCAGGAATTCGCGTCGTGTTAGCCGCTGGCGGATTCGCTTCTCAGTAGACATACCTCGTCATGCCCTTCAAAACCTGGCGACCTGCACTACGAGCAGAGCCCCAGCCGTGCTGCGAGCGCCGCTGTCGGTTCAGCTCGCACGATACGGACAACGGACTTGCCTGGGTGTGTCGTGAGCTTGCTCCGATTAGGGCCGTTCCTGCGCAGTCCGCGCTGTCGTTTCGCCTGGCTTCTCCAAAGCAAACACGCGGATCTTCCCGTCGCCAGGATCAGTCACGTAAATGCGGCCGTCGGAATCCACGGCCAGGTCCAGCCCGGCAGCGCGGTCGGAAAAGAACCGGGGGCCGATGAAGGCGCGCATCTTGCCGGCTCCATCGTAAACCTTGACTCGGGGTACGATTTTCTCGGCCGTGACGACCGACCCGTCCTTCATCAAGGCGATATTGGTTGGATTGCAGCACCCGGAGAACTGCTCCGGCCGAAATCCCGACTCTCCCCAGAATCCCAGCAGCGTTCCGTCAGCTCGATATCTCTCCACCCGCCACATCCCCGGATTCGTGACGTGCACGACCCCTTCGGCATCCACTGCGCAGTCCAGGTAGGGACTCGGACAAATCAGGCCCACGAAACGTGCCTCGACGTCCCGCTTCCCGATCTCGTTGATGAAGTCACCCGTGGCATCGAAGCGGTGTACGCAGCGGTTCCCCGCGTCAGCCACGAAAACATTGGTGCCCCAGACGCCGATGGATGTCACCACGCTGAGCTCGCCGCGGCCTCTGCCGCCTTTCCCCCAGGAACCAATCCGTTGACCAGTGCCGTCGTACATCACCACTTTTTGCCGGAGCCCTACGTAGACGGTGCCCTCCTCGTCCACAGCCACGCATCTGGGAGCTACAGGCGTAGACCATTTCATCAGGGGTCTGCCCTGGCGGCTAAGAACCGTCACGCCATCTGGCCCCGCAAGATAGAGCCTGTCCTGCGCATCAATGGCCACGCTGCTGAGAGCCTCGACACCACTCTCGATAGTGTCCACCAGGACGTGCTTCAACTCCACCTGAACCGGCTCATCAAAGACCGAACCCGACGGCGTTTGGGCCGAAGGCTTTGCAGGCTTTGCGGCACCCGAAGCATTCTCGCCGTCACAACCTGCAGCCAGGATGCTCAGCGCGGCAGCGCCGATTACCAGGACGAACAGCCGTCCCACCGCAGCGCGCATAGGGAAACTGAATACCGGGCAGCGGATTGCCGACCTCCTGCTGCCAGGTGTGGCGCAGATGTTCGAACGCGAACGACTCAATGTGACCACCAACGATCTCACAAGCACTTCTGACCACGCATTCATTATCGAAGGCTTCCGGCCAGTGTGTCAAGAAGCGCCGTCCTCACTGCAGGACTGCACACCGGGCGCGCCGCCGCGACCTGCCCTGGAAGCGAAGAGCCCTGGCGTGACAAAGCCGCAGGCCGCTGGGGCAGCTTCAGGCACACCATGGTCGTCAGGTCGCGCAGGATGAGCCTGCCGCTGGCCATCGCCATCGGCCCAAATGCGTCATGTCCCTCCAGCACTTTGTCACGGGACAGCTCCCTATATGCCGTTGGTGCCGCCTCGACCAGGTGCAGCGTCCCGCTTTGATCGTTCAAAACCAACAGCAGGCCATCCGCCAGGAGGAACGGTCCCAGCCCAAACGCATTCGCAGCGGTGCTGGTCCAAAGCCGGTTTCCCTGCAAGTCCAGGCAGGCCAGCTGTCCCTTCGGCGGTACGAGCCCGTATATGTGAGCTTCGTAGAGAATGGGCGTGTGCTGGTCGGCGCCGAAAAAGGTGTGGTTGAGCCGGAACACCTCCTGCGTTTCGATACGGCTGCCCTGCCTGGTCAGCCTGAGCATGACGCAACCGCTGTTGTAGCCTCCGGACAAGAAGATGCGGCCATGTCCCACATCCACCGGGCTGGCCGCAGTGGCTATGGCAATCTTCCAATCGGTGTTGGTCCACATGCTCTTTCCGTCCTGCGCGGAAACGCCGATCACTCCCTTCGTAGTGCAGTAGACGAACTGCCGTTCCCCCTCGAAATCCACAGGCGTAATGGAGGAATGGGTCATCCCCCAGCCTCCCGGATTGGGGGTTTTCCAGACAGTGCGGCCGCTGGACAGCTCCACTGCCATCATGAGAGGATCGCCACCCGGGGCGAGAATAGCGTTGCCCCCGTCAATCAACGGGCACTGCCCCGTATACCATGGGGGAACGACGGTGCCAAACTGCTCGACCATGTCCATCTTCCAGACGAGCTGGCCGGTTTCCGCATTCAGGCAATGCACGTGGCATTTCGGGCCGATGGCCACCAGGTAATCGTCATTCACCGCAGGAACGGTTCTGGACATGCCGTGGTTGCGCTTGATTCTTACCGAATAGGTGTAACGCCATATCTCGACTCCGTCAGCCAGCGAAAGACACCGGATAGCGTCCTCCTGTTTGTCCCGGTCGTAGTCAACCAAATAGACCCGTCCCCTATGAATAGCCGCCCCCGCATGGCCCTCGCCCACCTCGAGCTTCCACAACACCCGCGGGCCGTCTTCTGGCCACGAGGGTACAAGCCTGTTGACTCCTCGGCAGATATTTGAGCGGTCGGCGCCGCGAAACTGCGGCCAGCTTCCCTCAACGTCGGCCGGTTTTCCCGGTCCGGCAATCAGCGTGCCTTCGTTGGGCTGTTGCACCGGCAGTTCCACCGGTCGTGATGCCACAGCCTCCGGCTCCACAGGAACGCGCATCCTCACGTCCCCGGCCGGAGCCAAGGCCAGCCAGATCGCAATGACCAGGACACCTAGCAGTGCTGCGCTGACCGGCAGACTGATACGAAGATACTTGATATCCATCGGATTGTCTTGCAAAGAGAGTAAGCCCACAGGCACAGAGCACTTGCCGGCCTTTGTATGGCCACTGCGCGGATCTGCGCTATTTCCCAAAACAGTATATGGCGCCATCCTCCGCGCCGATCACGAGACGGCCACGCCCCACGGCCGGCGACGCCGTGACGGGAGAGCCCGCCGGGAATCTCCAAAGTTCCTGCCCGTTGTGAAAGTCCACGGCGTAGAGCACGCCATCGCCGCTGCCGACAAAGACACGTCGGCCCACGATGACGGGCGACGAATCGACCTGGCCCCGCGTTCGGAAACGCCAAAGCTCCTTCCCCTCGGCGGTATCCAGACACCGCACGACCCGATCCCGCCCGGCGAACACAACACGCTCACCCGCAACCGCGGGCGAAGCATAGAACGGAGCCGCTGCTTCGGGCTCTGTGATGTCCCACACGACGCTGTGAGACACCGGATCCACACACACCGCGCGACCGTCGTACGTTGCCACGTAGAAGAAAGCACCGTCATAAGCCGGTGAAGCGGCCACATTCGAGCCCAGATCCAGCTTTCCTCTCTGTTCGCCGCTTGACCGGTCGATCATGCGCACCAAACCGTCACAGCCTGCGATGACGACCTGGCCGTTCGCCACGCACGGACTGCAGTGCACCTGCGCCTCCGTCTCGAACTTCCAGCGAAGTGCTCCTGTTCTCTGGTCCAAGCAATACAGGAACCGATCGTACGACCCCACGAGCACGCAGCCGGCCACGCAATTGGCCGACGAGATAATCTGGCCACCGGTGGGAAAGGTCCAAAGTTTCGCACCGGTGGCCGCGTCCACCGCATGGAACGTTCCGGCCATGTCCCCGACGAAAACGCGGCCACCGCAGACAGCAGGCGCTGCCTCGACAGCCCCGCCGGCCTTGTATTGCCACAGAAGTCCGCCGTTGTGCAAGTCGAGCGCGAGAACCCTACCGCCCCCGGTGCCGACGTACACGGCCTGATCCACTATCGCCGCCGTTGACACCACGGCTGTCTCCGCCTCGTAGGTCCACAGCAATCTGAGCTCTTCCGGCAGCGACGAGCGCGCAGCCCCCGTCTGTGCACGATCGCCCCGAAAGACCGGCCACTCGCTTCCACGCTGGCTCTGGCGTGCCTCTCCGGCATCTCGCTCGCAACCACAAATCGTCACAACCAACAGGACACAGGCACAAGTCTTCATGACACCGCACCGCGTGTTTGTCATAACCGCCTTTTCTTTCTGTTCCCGCAACGGCCTCTACTCCGATCGCAGTGCCGCGACAAGATCTCCGCGAACTGACCGGAGCGCAGCGACGAAGCACGCCAACAGCCCGGTCAGCACGCAGGCGGCAAGCGTCGCCGCCAGCGAGAGCCACCCGACGTCAGCCTGCGTCGAAACAAGATGCGGAGCCGTGGCAACAAGAGCTGCGACAGTGCCGATCACAACGCCGGCAAGCAGCAGCAGCGCACTCTCCATGAGTATCATAGCCACCACGTAGATTCGGCGGAATCCCAGCGCCAACATCAGCGCAAGCTCGCCGCGGCGTTCGACAACTCCGCGCAGTAGAACCGCAACGATCCCGAACGTGCCCACCAGCAGCCCCAACCCGCCCAGCGTTTGGAACGTAGCCAGATAGGTGTTCCGCACCCGCGCGTAGCGGGCAAGGGCGTCAGCCGTCGGAATCACATCGAAACCCATCTCACCCAGACTCTCACGCAGCGCGGCAGCCACAGCCTTCTGCTGTTCCGCAGGCGTCCTGATGAGAAAAAACTGATATCCGGAATCCGGCCCAAAATGCTGGACAAACTGCTGTTCAGAGATAAGAAGCGCGCTGGCGAAGATGCTGTCGGCCAGCAGCCCGACCAGTCGCAGGCGCACTGTCTGACCGCGCCTGTCCAGCAGTTCGATTTCATCGCCCAGAGCGGCATGAAGGAGCCATCGCGCGCTGACGGCGTCGGCAACCGCCGGGATGACGGGCCTTGCCCCCTTGCCCACGGAGTGCACCTCCATCTCTGCATCTTCGAGAAGCCGCCAGGGGTTCTCTCTCATCTGAGCGTTCCGCGCCAAAGACTCGGTGAATGTAAAACCACCCCGTTGGATAAACTCGTGGGGCAAGCCCAGAAGCCGCGGCGTTGAAGGGCGCTGCACGTTGAGACAACTGATGTCATCGCCTCCGCTGGCCCGAAACGAAAGCACCTCTGTCTCCGCCAACGCAGCCGAGGTCTCCGGCAGGAAGCCCAGGTCTCTTCTGCCCGCCTCAGTGTTCAGATCCACGTAAATGGGCAGGTCGGAACGGGCCATGAGATTGAACCCACCCGCGCCGGACACGCGCCGCCGGGTGTCCAGACGGGAAGGATCTGTCCGGTTCGCCGCCACCGCCACGATCACGAAACTCGCGCAGGCCAACAGGCCCACCGTCAGGAGGCTGCGCAGCCAGTTCCGGGAGGCCCCTGCCCAGCCGAGGCGAGCAAGTGATATTGTTTCTGCAGGCCGCCCCCCGCTGGGCGCTGCAAGTATCCGCTGAACAGCGCCAGCATCCCGATCAGCAGCGCCACGCCGCCGCCGAAAAACGCACCTGTGGTGGGGATAACGCGCAGTGCGCCGGACACCAACAGCAGCAAAACGCCTATCGCCACGGCACCGACGCCCAGCCGACACGCTCGTCGTCTGCCCCTCGGATCAGCTCGGGCGACCAGTGCCCGCCACCCGGCAAGTAGTGTCAGCACCCGGGCGTGTTGCAGGGCTCGCACCCCCCACCACGTGGCGGCGCTGGCGGTCAGCAGCGCCACCCCGGATCCAACGACCAGGTCCAACGGGCTCACGTGCAGCGAGAAAGCGAATTCCCCAACCGCACCTTCCCACCACGTGCGCAAGCCATAAAGGATAAGCCACGCGTATCCCACCCCCAGCGGCACGCCGATCACAACGCCAAGCAACGTCAGGATCAACCCTTCGCACATCAGCCCGCGTGTGACCGACGAGGCAGTGAAACCCGTCGCCAGAAGGATGCCCGCCTGACTTGCCCGCCGCTCCACGGTCAGCCGAAGCAGAAGGCCAACCAACGCGGCCGCCGCCACCACCAGAAACATGCTCATCAAGAGGAACAAGATGCCGAAGTCCGTCGATCCCTCAGCGGCGCTCAGCGCCTGCTCCCTCACAGGGCGAAAGACCAGCCCGTATTCTTCGGGACTCAGCCGATACATCAACCGGTCCACAAACGCCTCTGCCGCTCGACGGAGGTCATCTCGCCCCGCGGGCTTAAGCCGGACAGAGGTCACCCAGCCCGAAGCGCCATGCCTGGAGGACAGCCAGAGGCTTCGCGCGGTATCCAACGCCACGAAAGCCTTGGGCGCCGCGCGATACCTCTGCCAGTAGTCCTCGTCCCTGGAGCGGATGCGTCCCAGGTCAATGGGAAACGGAGGATCCCAGTCCCGCATTGTCGGAGCGTCAGTGATCCCCTCGAACGCGGGTACCAGGCCGCGAGCCAGTGCCGCGCCCTTCATGGCCGCCACCCCGCGGACGGCAAACTCGCGCGCCTCCGTTCTGAGCAGCCCGCGCTTTCCGACGACATAGTAGGTCATCTCAACCTTGTCGCCCGGCTTGGCCGCCAGGTCATCGGCAGCCCATGCGTTCAGCACGATCTCGTCGGTCGCCAGCGAAGGAGGAGCAGCTCCGTCAGCCATTGGCAGCGGTTCCAGCGGCGAATCCGTGCCGACCTCAAGACCCGCAACCACGGAATAGGGTATGGAGCGGGGCTCTGCGGCTCCTTGTACCAGGGTCAATAAGTTAGCCATATAGACGGACGCAACACCAATCTGAAGGCCGTCCCTTTCGGCGGCACCTCTGGCCGCCGCCACGGCTGGTTCCCGGATAACGAATTCGGTGCTTTGCAGCGAAACGTATCCGTCTGCTTCGTTCCAGAGCAGCCGAAGTCCGTAGTCCTCCAGTTGGACCACGGAAGCCAGCGCTTCTTGGAGGGCTCCTGCACCTGCGGAAGCGGCTCCGTCTGCCGACGTGCACGTTACCAGGAGCGTGTTCGCCTGCCCTGCGCGATCCAGTTGCCGCTGAAGCCACGCAAGCGAGACATAGAGGTTGCGCGGGCGGACGGCGTCACTGCGGAGGCTGAACCTCCCAAGCCCGCGGGCCGGCAAGACGCCACCCACGACCACGCGCATGGAGCGCAGCGTATGCTCCCGGGTGCGTCGGGCAAAGACTGTATCCGCCGGCGCCGCTCCCCGCCGCCCTACCATGAGGAGGATGGCCTCGCCCGCAACCGCACCGACGTCTTCTGCCAGGCTCTGGTTCAGAATCACGCTGCGCCCTGTCGGTGACACCGGCGGATCATCACGACCGAGCCGCCAGAAATCATCGGGCACCCCCACAACCGTCACCTCCGGGACAACAACCCCCGAGGTCAGGTGCTGGACCGCGCCATTGACAATGATGGCAGGAATGGCAAGATCAAACTGTCGTCCGAACCCGGCGCTCGCCGAAAGGTCAGCCGCCAGCTTTTCCCGAAAGAACCAATCGCCGTTGAGCACGTGCTCAACGCGTCCGAGGCGCTCCAGGGCAAGGCTATGCAGGCTCTGCTCCACTGAGCTGCCGACCAGCAGGGAGCCCACAAGCACGGCCGCTCCAATGGCGACTCCGAACACTACAGCCAGATTCGACATCCAGTAGTAGGCAAGGCTGCGCCTTACCACCGTGAGCCAAGTCAGCCGCTGACTCCCTCTGGACTGTGCTTCGGCCTCTTCCAACGGCCTCACCGAATTAGGACGAAGATGATGCGGATAACTTCAACGGACGCAAGACCCCCTGCCGTAGTTCCACGATTCGCGAGAGTCGCTGCGCCAGCTCAAGGTTGTGGGTCACCACGATCAGCATCGCCTTCTTGCGCTCGGCCAGCTCCACAAGCTGGGAGCCTATGCGGTGGCCAGTGTCCCGGTCGAGGTTACCCGTCGGTTCGTCACACAGCAGCAGTGCCGGGCCGTTGACCATCGCCCGCGCTACGGCCACGCGCTGGCGCTCGCCGCCGGAAAGCTCCGCGGGGAACGCGTGCATACGGCGCGCCAATCCCACATCCTCCATCAACTGACGGGCGCGGGAAGCGACATCTTTCGATGACCCGGTCGCCAGTCTGGGCAGCATCACGTTTTCCAGCGCCGTGCACTGCAACAGCAGGTGATGGTCCTGAAAGACAAAGCCTACGCGTCGACTGCGAAAGTCCGCCAGCGCATGGCCGACCAGCCGGGTGACGTCGCAGTCGCCAAGCCTAACGGTGCCAGATGTGGGTTTGTCCAGCGAGCCAATGATGTTCAGCAAGGTGCTCTTGCCACACCCCGAGGGTCCCAGTACGGCCACGGCCTCGCCCGGTCGAAGCGTCAGCCATACGCCCCTTAGCACAACGAGCGGCCCGGATGGCGTCTCGTACTGCTTGCGTACATCCTCCACGATCAACTGGGCGCTCTTGCCGCCGACTGGGAAATCAATCACCAACAGGTCCTCACAAATCAACCTGAGATCCCGTGCCCCTTGTGTCAACGCCCCTCATTATACTGGCGGCAAAGGCAAAAAGAACGCCGAAGCGGCACCAAGTGGACTCTACTCTTTTTGCCACAAGACAACGGATATCATGCCGCTGTGGGCGGACCCGTTGGCCCGCCACATGCCTTGTTGTCCGAGCAGGGCAGTGTCACTCGACGCGGCAGCTTACGCGAAAAGCGCCTGTTCGCGTGGGTCGCTCTCCAGTGTTGCAGTGAGTTGCCCTCTGCAAATGATTCTGGTAGCCTTTTCCAGGACGCCGATTGGCATTGCGGATGCAAGACAAGAGCGGGGAATCAAAGAGCCCGGCTCGAATCAACGGCCTCCTGAGGCCCTGAACCGACTCTGGAAAGCAGGAGACATGCTTTCGGAAGGGGAATCCAGGTGATAAGGCACTTGATGGTCGGTGTTGGCATGTTCACTGTCTTGCTAGGAGGAGTCGCGGCAGAGGATTGCCCGCAGTTCCGTGGCCTCAACCGCGACGGGGTCAGCCCAGAGACCGGACTGTTGAAGACGTGGCCTGAGGGCGGGCCAAAGAAGCTCTGGGAGAACAGCGAACTGGGTCACGGCTGGTCGAGCTTAGCCGTGGTGGGCGGCAAGGTTTACACCTCCGGCGTCATCGGAGATCAGTTGGCCGTGACTGCGCTCGATCCGGAAGGCCGCAGAATCTGGCAAAGGGTGATCGACGGCGCATCGGGGGGCAGTGAGCAGGGCTCCCGCAGCACGCCGACCGTTGACGGCGACCGCCTCTACGTCATCAGCGACCTGGGCAAGGTGGTCTGCCTCAGGACAAGCGACGGCACCGAAATGTGGTCGGAAAACATCCTGAAGAAGTACGGCGGCAGCAACATCACGTGGAAGCTCGCGGAATCGCTGCTCATTGACGGAGACCGCGTCATCTGCACCCCCGGCGGGCGGGCCTGCCTGACTGCCTTGGACAAGAGGACGGGCCAGGAGATCTGGGCAGCCGATCCGATTGAGGCCAAGCCCAATTACGCTTCAGCGCGGGTCGTGGAGTGGGCTGGCGTGCGCCAGATAGTGAACTTCTCTTGCAAGCACGTCTTCGGCGTCGAGGCCGAGACCGGCAAGCTGCTGTGGAAACACCGTCACGAGACCAGACACGACGTGAACGCCACTACAGTCCTCTACAAGGACGACGTCCTCTACATTACCAGCGGCTACGGTTCGGGCAGCGAAGGCCTGAAGATGAGCATTACCAACGGGGGCGTTTCGGTGACGCGGATCTGGGCGAACAAGGCGCTTGACGACCATTTTGGAGGAGTGGTCCTGATCGGCAACACCGTCTACGGCACGGGCCAGAATAGACGCGGGCTAACCGCGCTGGAAATCGATACCGGCAGGGAGGTCTACAACAACCGAAGCGTCAGGAAGTCGTCCAACATCTACGCCGACGGGCGGCTCTACTGCCAGGGCCACGACGGCACCGTGCAGCTCGTCGATCCGGCGGAAGGAAGAGTCGTCAGCAGTTTCAGAATACAGGTCAAGCAGAAAGGAAGGATGTGGGCCCACCCGGCCATATCGGACCGCAAGCTCTACATACGCCACGACGACACGGTGTCCGTCTTCGACATCAAAGCTCAGTAGTCTCCTTGCATCGTCTCACGTAGCGAACGCGTCCAAATCCAGCAACTCGGGGTGGACAGCAGATTGGTCTGGCAAAGCTTCTGTGCGTGAATGCCACGGTCTGGCGGCTCTTTGATTGCCCAAGGACTGGTGCAGAAGCCGCGGCGGAGTGATTAGAACGGCCAGGCCAGCCGCCCCATCGTTCTTGCCCGCTTCTTCTGTAATCATCACTCGTGTCGAAGATTTGCGAGCCTCGACCAGGTGAAGTGCTCCAGAGCACATGATCGCCCGCCGTTGCGTTTGCGTGGAGAGTAGAAGGTGTCTGCCATTACGGCCTGGCCGTGCCGCGAATGGCCCTGACCGGGGAGGTGTTGCCATGGAATTGTCCCTGCTGGAACTGTTGACCTTCGCGGGGGTTGCTTTGCCGCTTGGCGTGTTGCTCCTGGGGGCGCTGGCCTTTGCCGCGGTTCCAGAGCTTCGGGACCAGGTTTCGCTCAACGGGGACTGGCCGGAGGGAGGAACGGTCCCGGACTACACGGGCGAGACCTTCGACGAGAGGACCTACAGGCGCGACGTGAAGGTGCCGGCTTCCTGGGCCGGCAAGCAGGTCCGGCTCGAGTTCCGCCAGGTGAACTACGTTGCTGACGTCTACGTCAATGGCCAGCACGTCCTGAACCACGTGGGGGGATGGATCCCGTTCTCCGTTGATCTGACGCCGCATGTGCAGGCCGGCGGGAGCTTCTCGCTGGAGGTGGTAGTCAAGGGCTCGACGGACGCGCAGTACGTGGACTCGGAAGGCATGGCGGTCTGGCCGGTCGGGACGTATCGCCACGACGGCTCGGATTCGGGGATCGTGGACGACGTATGGCTGAGGGCCTACGGCACGGTCGCCATCGAGGACGCGTTCATCAAGGCGTCCTTTCGGGACAGAACCCTCACCGTGGATTACACCGTGACGAACCACGATACGGCGGAGCGCACCGTCACGGTCGCCGGCGAAGTTGCCCCGGCAGGGGGCGGCGCGGCCGTGAAGACGCTGACCGGCCCGGCGGTGACCCTCGCTCCCGGCCAGACCAGGACGGTCACGGCAGTCGCAACCTGGACGGACCCGCTGCTCTGGATGCCCGACAGCCCTAACCTCTACCACCTGAGTTCGAAGGTTCTGGACGGCCCGACGGTCGTTGACCAGGAGACGCGGCGCTTCGGCTTCCGCGAGATCTGGATTTCCGGGAACCAGTTCATCATCAACGGCGTCCGCGTGAACCTGTGGGGAGACAGCATTGTCAGGGATCATAGACGGAAGGAGCACCTCACGCCTTCGGCATGGCCGAAGCACGTGGACATGCTGATGGGCGAGCTGAACATGCGCATCATACGGTGGCATCAGCACCCGGCCGCCGACTTCCTGCTCGACGTGGCCGACGAGAAGGGCCTGTTCATGCTTGACGAGTCGGCCCTCTACGCCCGGTCGATATACACGCTGGATCGCGAACTCTTCATGTCGAACATGAGAAAGTGGATTGCAGATTGGATCAAGGCCCACCGCAACCATCCCTCGATCATCATCTGGAGCGCCGAGAACGAGTGCGGCTGGATGCACCCGGGCCTCATGGGGCACGCGCCCCTGACGGACACCGAGCTGCTGTCGCTCGGCCACGCGATCCGGGAGCACGATCCAACCAGGCCCGTCACCTACGAAGGAGACGGGGACGTGGGAGACGTGATGGTGGACTGGCATTACCCCGAGGGATACGAGGGGCTGCCCAGGCGAGACAGCCGACGAACGGTGTCAGTGCCTCCCGTCCACAGCATCTATGAATGGGGGCGGATGGGCCTGGCGCAGACCCCCCGGCACATTCCCGACTGGAGCGAAGGCACCAACTACGGGCCCTACCTCTACCCCGACAAGCCGACCGGCATGGGCGAATTCCTCGCCTGTCCGTGGGTGCAGGACCTGAAGCCCGACGTCTTCTGGTGGCATGGCACGTTGTCCCGCGGACTGCGCTACACGAACTACACCAACATCCGCCCCTTCCTGATGAGCTGGGCGTGGACCGACGAGCAGCCGGACGCGAAGCAGAACCTGATCAACAGCTTCGCGCCCGTCGCCCTGTTCGACAAGGACTACGACGACCTGGGCGTTGATCCCCTGATGAAGGGCCAGTATCCCGAGGTGGACGGAGGCGCCGTGCTGGAACGGACTCTGGTGCTCTACAACGACGAGTACGGCGACACCTCCGTCACCGTTGAGGTGGAAATACGGTCCGGCTCGAAGACGCATGCCGCGGGGAAGGTGACGCTCGAACTGCCCCTTGGGGAGCACGTGGACATCCCGTGCTCGTTCCAGGTGCCCTACGTCGGCGGCTCGCAGATGGACATGGTGCTGATGACGCACAAGGGCGGCGTCAAGAAGTTCGAGGAGGCAAAGCGCTTCAACGTCACGGACACGGGAAAGAGCGGAACGAGCCAGGACGTTGTGACGTTCGGGGGTCCCCGCAAGTAGAAGCCGACTATGGCGGTCCCGGCAGGGCCAACATATGTAGTTCTACGCCTCCTCGCGCCGGGCAAAGTGTGGTATAATAATTGTGTGCGCTGCTAAAGCTTGCCTCCCATCAGGGCTGGTGACGACCGCGTGTTCATGGCTTAAGGCAGACCTGCTATGGAACTCGTCTGGTTATCCTCACAAGGAGGAGCCGTATGAAGATTCACGAGGCCGTCGGAGTGAGGGCACTTGGCGCCTTGTTCGTTCTTGGCGCCGTGCTTTTTGCATATTCGGCTGGCGTCTGCGGAGCCGATGAGCAGACTCAGGATGCGCGTCCGGACTCGGCGGCGCCGGAAGCAGCGCTATCCGCGACCGTGGCAAGATACCGCGTAGACCCCTCCGTGCGCTCGCGTTTTGTGCTGGACAAGGCTGCGAGTAGCGGCCGCTGCGAGATCATTGAATACCTGCTGGACGAGGGAGCGGACGTTAATGCGGGCCGCCCTGGCGGCTCCACCCCTCTGCACACGGCTGCCTGGTGGGGACGCCCGGAAGTTGTGGAACTGCTGTTACGGCGCGGCGCCGAGGTCAACGCCGTGGATTTCTGTGGTGAGACCCCGCTGCATAAAGCGACGCAGGGCATCCGGAGGTCGCAACCGAAGGAGTGCACCGAACGATGGGAGGCGGAGTAGAGCGATGACGGCGAACCGAACGTTTGCGGTGATGGCGGTGGGGGTGGTCGTGCTCGTTTACGGGGTCGGAGCGGTCGCGGACACACCGCCGACAGACTTGACTGCACGGGTGAAGAAGCTGGAATTGCGATGTGCGACGCTCGACCTCCGCGTCAAGGCTTTGGAACGTGAGGTTGAGGCTTTGCAGGGCAAGAGGGCAACTGTATTCATCCCTGCGAAAAAGGAAGTCGCCGATAGGCATGCGGTGAGGCCGGTTGGGCGCCCATCACGTCCATCTGAACGCGTTTCAAAGCTGTCCTACTACAGTATGCGGCAGAAGATGGCCAGCATGACAGAGGCGCAGTGGAAGGATTACGCACGGAGCATTAACGGGCAGAGGGTGCAGTGGACGGGTTGGGTTGAGGACGTGAACGAGAAGTTCTTTGGCGGCTACGAACTGTGGGTGGACATGGACTCACCCGATGAACTTCTTAGCCTTCAGGACGTAACGTTCGACATCCCGGCGGACCTCGCCCTGAAACTGAGGAAGGATACACGCGTCACATTCAGCGGTACGATTGGGTCGGCGTTAGACGTGCTGGGTTCTTGCAGCGTGAACTTAGAGGACGCTACGGTAATCAATTGGTGAAGCAGGCAGGCGAATTGGTGAGAAGCCGGGCCTGTTCGCGGTCCTGCTCTGGGATCCTTGATGAATCCGTTTTCGACCGCGCCTTCTGAGGGGAGTTATAGCCGATGGCCAAGGTCTTCACTTCGCAAGCCGTAGAAGCCATTCGGGCAAAGTACGAGGCCTTGCCCGAGGAGACGCGCCCCACCCTATACTGGCTTGCCTGCGATGAGCGAGGGCAAGCGGTTCAGCAGAAGATCGAAACGTGGGCAGCCGCGCTACCGAGGCAGGCGCTTCAGAAGATCAAGCCCAGACTTCTGGATGCGAACCATTTCAGGTCCGCATATGGCGAGCTTCTGACGATGTATTGGCTCGGGCAATGTGGATTCTGCTTGGACTATGAGAGACCTCTGCCAAACGGACAGACGCCCGACCTTCTCGTGCACGAAAGCGCGCGGGGACCCTCCTTCATCTGCGAGGTGTACACAGAACATCTCTCCGCTGAGATGGCAGCAAAAGACCAGAAACTCAGTCAACTGCGACGCGGCCTGGATGCCATTCCGATCGACTATGGGCTTTCTCTCCGGGGCGATCACGGCTGGCACGACCGCGACCACCTGGACATCCCCCGAGTCGTGCAGGAGATTCACTCCTGGCTTGCCGCTGGCCCAGGGGTTGGTGAGAAGCGTAGATTCGGTTTTCTTCAGGTCAAGGTGATATCGGTGGATAGGGGCTACAAATCCGTTGCGACCATGGGCCCGGTTATCACGTCGTGGGTAGATGGCGGTCGCCCATGGGGCAAGATGCAGGAGAAGGTGTCCAAGTACGCAGCCATCGCAAAGCAGATGAAGCTTCCGCTCGTGCTGGCGTACGTGACAGAGTTTGCAATGGGAACGTCGGGGGACACCGTCGCAGATGCGCTTCTCGGGGATGAGATGATAACAGCGCGTGTGGAGAAGGGGTCCGGGAGGATTGTCAGCGAATGGGCACATAGGGGCGATGATGGGTTGTTCCAGACGTCGAGCCCGGCCTTGAGTGCGGTCCTGGCTGTTTCCGAGATTGACGGCGTCGTCCGTGCAACCCCGTTCTTCAACCCCAACGCCGTTAACCAGCTGCCAGAAGATGCCTTTGGCGCACAAGGCCGAACGGGGGCCTTCCAGCAGTAAGACGTGGGACCGGTTTTTCGGAGAAGTCCTGGGGCATGGCTAAGATTCCGGCCTTTAGCCTTGGCCAGCTCGAGAGTATCTGCAAGGCCGTCGGAGACACCCAGAACGGCCTGACAGCCTCTGAGATCGGCCGGGTGCTAGTTGAGTGCGGCATAGACGATCCTGGCACCGGAATGACGAAGTAGAAGCGGCTGTATGCCGTGCAATACGCAGAAGCGCCCTGGCCCCACCTTTACGGCAAGAGTCGCATGGCAACTTCTCTTGCCCAAACTTCGTATTGACGGAACCCCTCCGCATACTGCACGCCGCACTGGAAGCCTCGAAAACGCGCAGTCGTTTCGGCCAGTTCCAACATGTCAATGTTGTCGTGATCCTTCAGCCATTTCAGTTGACTTCTGTGCTGGCGGACCATCTCCATCTTCTTTTGAAAGGTCTGCGAGATGTCAACATATTGGGCGGGCAGAAAGCCCATTCCGGCAACGGTGTCCATGAAGAACACGGGAGGAATCTTGTCATGAGCTTCCTTCCTTGTCCTGAACAGGGGCGCTGCAGAGAAGAAACTGGCGCTACAGACAAGCTCAGAGGTCACGGTGTGGTCGGAGCAATAATCTCCAGGTGCATGCGTTATTATCACATCGGGGCGGGCTTCCCGGATAAGGTCCATAACCAGTTTCCTGGTTTCCAGATCAGAAAAAAGCTCCCCGTCCGGCAGATCGAGGCTGACGACTTCGGCGCCGATTATGCGCCCGGCCTCATCTGCCTCTGTTTTCCTTACTCCTGCCAGTTCCTGAGAATCTATCTCGTAATGGCCTTTGTCGCCGTTGAGCAGATGGGCCATGAAAACCTTGTGCCCCAGGTCTGCATACCTGGCCAGGGTCCCTCCACAGAGAATCTCAAGATCGTCCGGATGGGCGCCGACGCCCATGACTATCAGTTCTTCCACGGGATGGCCTTCCTCATCAAACTGTCTGTGTCGTGACGGGCCCGGCCTCCACGGGCGTGGTCCAGATGGTGATGTTCTGGGGCACCAGCGTGCCGTCCTTGCTCTTTCTCAGCTTCAGAAGTGTGCCCGGGAACCTGATCGTGGGCTTGCGGAAAAGGACTTCCCGGAGCGCGTTCCGTTGGAACTTCCCGGCGAAGAATATCACTTCTGTCCGTTTTGCCCGCAGCACATCGTGCGGGCCAATCGTCACGGCGAACGGGGGGATGGCGGAACGGTCGCCACTGCTGGCCACCAGCGCGTCCATGTCCACTGTGGACGTATTGACAAGAACAAGACGGGTGCGATCGGCCAGGAACTCCTCCTCGGAGACCTCCACGTGCCCAAAATTTGGATCTTCGTTGAAGGCGAAATGACCTTCGGGCCCGACACCGGCCAGACAGAGGTCCACTCCGTCGGGAGCGTGCTCGTCAAAGGCCCGGTCTATCTCGTCCATGTTGTCGTGACGAGGGAAGAACATCTGCTCGATAGGCATCCGCAGTTCCGTCGGCATCCGCTCGAAAAAGGTCTCCATCATGATGCCCTTGAAGGACACCGGATGTGACTGCGGAATCGTGCGGCCGTTCCGGTCGAGGAACTCATCCATGTTGAAAGTCCACAGATTGCGGCAATCCACTCCCCGTTCCTTGACCTTTCCGGCGAACACCGGGTATTGGCCGATCGGCCCTACGGGCAGGATCATGCTCACTTTCTGCCCCTCTTTCCGCAGGATCGTCTCTATCATGACCTCGGCAATGGATTCGTAGAGACTATGGCTATCGGGGCATATGTTGACCGGGAGTCCGGAACGTTGTGACAGCTCTTCGGCCGGCAGGAGCTGCACCTCCTTCTTTGTGAGAGGCTTCCCATCCTTGTCGCGGCGTTCGCTTTCCATCGAGTTACGGCCCTCCTTGTGGTTTGCCGTCAATCACTTATCGCTTTGTCTGTTGAACTTCCTCTGCGGGCTCGGCGAGCTCTGCGGTTCATTCTGTTACAGCTTCTTGCTTCCAAGGGTCCAGTGCCGGTTTCAATCCCCCCCTGGCGGGCCCGAAGAACTCCTCCGGCTTGTCATCGAAGCCGTAGCGCCGGGGATGGATGAAGCCGTCCAGCGACAGGCGGCCCTGGCTCAGCCACCGGACAACCGTCTCCAACGTGCGCGTTGAGCAGCCCGAGCTTCCGATAGTCTTGGCCATGCGGTAATGGTTGGCATCCATGTCCGCCCCGTCCACGAGTGCCCGCGTGCCGCCGAAGCAGGCGCCCACAGCGTAACCTTGCGGCGAATAGAGCCTCAGCATCAGCCGTTGCGCGTCGGGGTCGGCGCACGCCGCGACGACATCGTCAAAGAGATGCCCCTGCGTGATCTCGTGCAGCCGCTCAACGATGTCGTTCTCTGCTTCCATCTTCTCCGGCAGCGAGAGATCGGAATAGGCGCTCACGACTTCGACCGAGACTTCATCCCCGAGGACGCGCTGCACGAGGGAAGCCTTACCTTCGGAGCGGACCAGCATCACCACCTGGTCCGCCCCTTCCAGGCGAGCCAGACGGGCGTAGATCATGGACACCGTTCCCGAACCGATCACGCAGCAGCGCCCTCCGGGCAGGATGCCGGCGCGGTAGTGGTGGCGTCCGTCTGCATTAAGGCCGGCCGGGTGAGGGGTGCAGAAGATGGACTCCAGGGCGCACGCCGCCGGCTCGGCCAGAGCGACGGCTTCGTCGGAGATGGACTCCGGCACGCGGATAACGCTGCCGGTCCGTATGAGATCCGAGTTGATCCTCATGTACTGGCTGTAGGCGCCGTTGATGTAGAAGCTGAGGATCGTCACCGGCTCGCTCATCAGCATCAACCCCCTGGCGTAGCGGGCGGCACGGCTCTGCACTGTCACCCTCTGGCCGGGCTGGAAGTCGAGGTACTCGTCCGAGACTCTTTCGCCTTCGCGATAGCCCAGACCCGTGACCAGGGCCTTCACTTTGCCGCCCACTTCGACGATCCGACCGGCCATCTCGTGCCCCAGGACAACGGGCGCATGGCCGTCAACCTTGGGGTGGCCCCTCAAGAAGATCGTGCGGTCCGTTCCGCAGCGAGCGCAGAGGTCCACCCGCACGATCAGGTCTTCCGGGCCGCACTCCAGAGAGAGCGTCTCGCGGCGTATGTCCCCCGGTGCGTGGTAGACAAAGGCTTCGGAACGATACACAGGACCTCCTCCCCCGACATCTTAGAACGCCTAACGGAACTAACCGCAGAGATCGCAGAGGACGCCGAGAAAACCAAGAAACCGGTCCATAACACGTTCTTTCGGCTCTGCGTTCTCTGCGTGCTCGGCGGTGAATCCGTTTTGTTAGAGGCTCTTGGCGCTCAAGCGGTTAACCGTCGGCACGCCGAACCTGGAGCGAATCGCTATGATACTGGTGCAGGTCCGTGCCGGCAAGCGGGAGTTTCCCTGTGGAATCCGTCGAGGGTCTCGCCGGCCACCGGCTGACTCTTGACAGGGGGCCCGGGATCACCGGGCCCTCCCCGCTCCCCCCGAGCAACCGATGGTGCAATGGCCGCCCTCAATTGGCGAGGACTGGACCCGTGGCGACGATGTGTAGATTGCGCTGGCCGACAAGGACCCGCCTACCGGGCAGCAGGGCGATGGTGCGGAACCTCTCAGCCGGAGCTGCGTAGTGGCCGACGCGGCGCGGGCGCTCCGGCACCCGCACGTCGTAAACGGTCAACCCGGAATGCAGCCCGCTTTCAAGGACGTAGACGACACCGTCCTTGAGGGCCATGCCCCACTGCCCATGTCCAAAACACTTTTCCAGGGGAGTCGCAAGGCGCCGTCCGACTCGCTCCAGCAGCGCTTCGTTGTCAGCAAAGCCCTTCAGGCGGTAGGTCGTGAGATGCTGCCTGGTCGTGACCACCACCAGATCGTCTTCGAGCCCCACGACACCGTTCAGGCCGCCCAAGTGCAGCGAGATCTCAAGACGGTCTCGAAGGCCCAGCGCCGTGAGGGGGAGCATGTTCAGTCCGGTCAAACCGGTGTCGTACTTACTGGCACTGGCGTCGCGGCGAAAGAAGCCCCAACTGCCTGTTTCCAGGACCTGGGACAGTGCAGGCGCGTTGGGGTTCGCGATGTCCAGTGCGAGCAGCTTCTGACCGGCGCGGATGTAAATGGCCTCCTTATGACGATGCATTCCGATCGATGAGTTGGCGGGCAAGTCCGGCAGGTGCGGAAGCAGGTCCAGTCTGTGGACGACGGCGTCCCGGGCCGGCACGTCGAACGCGATCGTGTAGAGGGCCAGCGCTTTCCATTGCCATTCCCACTGGAACCCGGGTTGGTCTTCGTCTTCAGGAGCTTTCTCTTCCATCAGGAAGTACGCCCTTTCGGGATGCTCGGGCACCCAGGCGACGTTAACGGGGTAGCCGTAGGCCCAGCCCGACCAATTCGTGGCGCCGATAGGCACTTCCGGTCCGAGCCCGTCATGAGGGCGTGAAAGATCGAAGCGGCGCGCGCTATAGCTATATCCTCCCGGGTGCCCCCCATGCAATACCACCACGCCCTGTTCACCCGACGAGAGAATGGCCGCAACAGAACCGCCGCCGACCAGGCCGCCGACGGGCAGCAGGGGGATCTGCCGCTCGCAGGGCAGGTTCGAGCCCAGTTGAAACGCCGTGACACCGAAAAGGATCACGGCCACAAGCCCGAGCGTGCAACATAGAAGCTTCTGGTCCGCGCGCAGACGCCAGTCGCGGCCGACTGCGAGCCGGGCCAGACCAAGGGACACGACGATGCCGGCCAACATGGTTACCACAAAGGACCTGTATTCCGGGCTAAACGCCACAAACCGACCGGACCATGGAATGCGCCAGCCTGTGGGCTCCCGGAGCACTCGCACGTGGTGCTGTTCGGTTGTCAGGCTGTAGGAACTGAGCCAGCCCAAGGAAGGCGTGACTAATGGCAAGAAGAGGATCAGAAGCGCCGCAGCGAACCCCAGGATTGCCGCGTGCGCAGCTCTACGCACAAGGCAGCCGAGCAAGAACGAAACGCTGTAGATCAGTATCAACGCAAACATGTGGCACGTCAACGTGTCGAAGGCAATGTTCCCAGACCAATGCGACTCCCGCACCTGCGCGTGCATCGCCAACTGCATAAGCAAAGGCAGACCGCATACTGCCAGAACAACGAGGAGACCGGCCGCATACTTAATCAGCAACCACCGCGTCAGGCCTATCGGTCGGGACTGCCAGAACTGCCGAAGCTCGTCCCGCAGATCGGGGCAGCTTGCTCCTACCCCCAGAAGAACTGCCAGCAGTGGCCCCAGCATCATGGCCAACTCCGCCGCGGCGTCGGAACAGAACCCGCGGTCATACCCGGCCCTGTGAGCGGCGTCCATCAGGGGCACAGCGAGGAACAACACCAGGCCGGCGAACACGAACCAGCGAAGCTCCCGCCATTCCTTCCAGGCCAATGCCACCGTTCTCCTCATGCCAGCGTCCTCCCCGGCTTGGAGAAGCGAGCCGCAGCCCATGCGAACAGCAGCGCTGCCTCAGCCACCTGAAGCGCCACCAGAGACAGGATCTGGCGCGCCTCATAGTGCTCGAAAGCGTCCCAGAAGTACTCGAAAATGCTGAAAGGATGTACGATCCAGAATTCACCGATGGTGTTCTCAAAGAACATCCCATAAATGACCGTCGTGAGGAACCAGACGGCGATAACGGCAATTCCGACCAACGCAGCGCGGGCCTCACCCCGCTGGCGAATCCCAAAAGCCAGCATCCAGACCAGCGCGCAGAGGGCAAAGAGGATCCCCCCTGCACAACCCACGAGCATTCGAGGAACCGTCTCTTCGCGGCCGCCGGCCCATAGGCAGGCGACGAAGGCTGCTCCCAGAATCGGCGCGGCGCACACCAAGAAGCCCATGGCTGTTTTCACAACCAATACGATCCAGGGCCGTATTGGCAGCGCAAGGAGGGCATGGAGACTGCCTTCGGCACGTTCGGGTGCCACCAGGCCCATAACGGCGAAGATGGGCAGCACGGAAGAACCAATAGCCACACTGAGCATAACTACGGCGAAGTCCGGCACTATGCGGGTCTGCAGCCCGATTGCCGTGAGGCTCATGAGGATCACGCAGCCGAAGGCCAGCTTCCAGCGCTGCTCATGCCACTCTTTCCACAACAGGCTCCGAATCGGCTTGCCCATTGGGTCTCCCCGCTACATAGGCCTCGAATATCTCGTCCAGGTTCAGGTCAATCACCTCAGGCTGAACGCCCGCCTCGGCCGTCTTGGCCACTGCGGCCTCCGCGTCCTCCACAACCACCGCCACCCGATTGCCGCGACGCTTGACGTCCAACGTGCCCGGCAGCCGCCCGAGCACGTCATAGGTCTCTGAAGGTAGGATCAGCTGCTTGACCTGCTCGCGCAGGTCTTCCGTAGGCGACTGGCGCACGATGCGACCCCGGTCCAGCACTGCCACGATGTCGGCCACCGGCTCGATTTCGTAGAGCAAGTGAGAACTGAAGAAGACGGTCACTCCGCTGCCCTGTAAGTGCTCCACCACGTCGCGCAGGAACTCCTTGCGCATGATGGGGTCAAGCCCGAGCGTCGGATCGTCCAGGATTGCCAACTCCGGTCGGTGGGCCAGGGCAAGAAGCAGCCCTAGACGACGGTTCTCGCCCTTGGACAGGTTCCTTACCCGCGTCTTCTTCGGCAGTTCGAATCGCTCGGCGAGGCGTCTTGCTAGCGCGGCGTCCCAGGTCGGGTAGAACGGAGCGATGAAGCTGATCATCTGGGAGACGCGCATCCACCCGAACATCACCTGGTTCTCGGCCAGGTAGCCGACACGGCGGCGTATTTCCATCGCGTCCTTCTTCGGTTCCAGCCCGAGCACACTTATCCGGCCGGCGTCCGGCCTGAGAAGCCCAAGGAGGGTCAGAATCGTCGTCGTCTTGCCCGCGCCGTTGCGCCCGAGGAACGCGAACGTCTTGCCTCGCGGCACCTTGAAGCTCACGTCCTCGAGCACTGCCTTGGAACCGAAGCTTTTCGCCAACGAACTGATTTCAATGGCTGCGTCACTCATTGCGCCGCTCCTTGGATTTGATCGAGGGCCGCTTCAGGCGTTCGAAGGCATCGTTTACCACCTCCTGAAGCGCCGCGGCGTTCAGGCCCAGAACAGCCGCCCGTTGAGCGAGGCGACCTGCCTCCTTGCGCAGTAGCCGGAGCTGCGCGCCAAGCTGGCCGGACGGGGGGCTGGCCGCCACGTAGGTTCCGTCCCCGTGCCGTCGCTCTACCAGGCCCTCGCCTGTCAGGCGCTCATAGACGCGCAGGATGGTGTTCTGGTTCACGGCCAGTTCCCGAGCCAGAGCCCGGATACTGGGCAGGCGCTCGCCACGGGCCAGCACGCCCGAAGCGCACTGTGCCCGGATTTGGTCGG
>DAOVRD010000221.1 GCA_030628375.1 Planctomycetota bacterium | reverse complement strand
GTCGCGCAGAGAAACACACAGGCGAGGGCGCCTGTGCTACATGTGGATGCCACGTGGGAATGTAGCGCAGCCGCCCTCGGCTGCGGCGGATGGGAATGGCCGGAACTCAGGCGAGGGCGCCTGAGCTACATGGGGCTACGTCGAATGCGAATGTAGCGCAGCCGCCCCCGGCTGCGGCGGATGGGAATGGCCGGAACCAAGAGGCGCCTGAGCGACAAGGCGCCTGCGCTGCCCACGTCGGCTTGCAAGGGACCTCCCGTGCAGGCTAAACTCCGTGCAAACCCCTTGCCGCATGCCCATGAACGGATCGCCCACCACCCAAGTGGCATCACGCTCGCGGGGCCCCGACAAGGTGCTGTGGGACCGCACCATCAGTTGGGCCCTCTACGACTTCGCCAACACGATCTACTCCGCACTGGTCGTGTCGTGGGCCATTGCGCTGCACGTGAAGGGGTTCACGGGCGTCGAGAAGTTCACTTTCCTCACGCTGGCGTTGTCCCAGGTGGCAAGCGGTATCCTGCTGCCCGTCGCGGGCGAGGTGGCGGACCGAACGGGGAAGACCAAACGTTACCTGTTCGTACTCACCCTCGCCTCGTGCGCCAGTTGCGCCGCCATAAGTGCCGCGCGCTCCGCCTGGGTGATACTGGGCTTGTTCGCCGTCGCCAACTTCTGCTACCATTCCTCACTGACTTTCTACGACAGCCTGCTGCCCACGCTTGGCCCTCGCAACAAGCTTGGCCTGATAAGCGGCATAGGCGTCAGCCTCGGCTACCTGGGCATCAACTTCGCCCTGCCTGTGGGTCTTGCTGCCACGTGGATATACAGAAAGCACAATCCTGCACACGAGATGACGCCCGTCTTTGCCGTGGCGGGGGTGCTGTTTCTGCTTTTCAGCCTTCCCCTGTTCCTGCGCGTGCCGGAGAAACCAGCCAGCAAACCGACGCGGCCGGGCGTCCCCCTGCTCTCGCTGGCCTTCAAGCGCGTCTTCGTCACCCTTCGCGCACTGCCCCGGCACAAGCCGGTGCTGCTGTTCCTTCTGGGCAACTTCCTCTGCGTGGACGCGCTCAACACCGGCATCGTGGCCTATGCGCCCTACGTCGTCAACGTGTTCGGGCTGGACGAGAGACAGGCCGGCCTCTGGATCATGCCGTTCGCGCTCGCGGCGGCCCTATTCGGCGCTCTGGGCGGGAAGCTGAGCGACACGCTGGGCGCACGCAGGACAATGATCTCGGCGGCCGTATGCACTCTGGGCGCCCTGGTGGTGGGCGCCACGGCGCGGAGCTTTCCGGTGTTCATCGTCAGCTTCATCTTGCTGGGTGGGTATGGGCTGAGCACAATATGGGTGTCCGGCCGCAAGATGCTGGTGGAACTGGTCCCGCCCGGCCAGATCGGCAAGTACTTCGGCCTTTACAACATCGGACACAAGCTGTCCATAATCGGAGCCGTGGTTTTCGGTTTGATGGCGGACGTCAAGATCCTGGGCATCCCGGCAGGGGGGTACCGGGTGGGGATGCTTCTCCAGGTAGTCTTGCTGAGCATGGGGCTGATCTGCATCTACAAGGTGAAGCCACAAGATGAGGCACGCCAGTGACAACCCGCTGCTGGACCGCATGGCGCGGGGTCTGTTGTTCCCCTACCTGGGCCTGATGCACCGCCTGAGGTGGTACGGAACCGAGAATGTGCCGCGCACGGGGCCGGCGGTCCTGGCCGCCAACCACCAGAGTTACTACGACCCCGTTCTGATCAGCTTCGCCGCGCACCGCCGCGTCACGTTCCTGGGATGGGACTTCTTCTGCAAGATGCCGGTGCTTGGCACCTTCATGCGTTTGGTGGGGACCATCCCCGTGGATCTGGACGCGCCCGAGCCGGGCGCCATCGCCAGGATGATCAGGACGCTCGACCAGGGGGGCCTGTGCGGGATCTTCCCCGAGGGTGGCCGCAGCGCGGACGGCCTGATCGCCGAACCGAAACCAGGCGTGGCCACATTGGCTCTGCGGTCCGGAGCGCCCGTCGTCCCGGTCACCGTACACGGAGCCCACCGCGCCTGGCCCCGTGGGCGTGCCCTGCCAGTGCCGGCACCCATCTCCATATACTTCGGTCCCCCTCTGCACGTGGAGCCATGGTCCGGCCGGCGGGACGAGGCCTACCAAGAGCACCGCAGACAGATCACTTACGACATCATGTTAAGGATCGCCGACGGTTTCGCCCGACTGGGCAGGCCGGACCTGACCCACGCATGCCGCCGGAAGCTGACGGCTCTGAGCGGACGCCGTTGAGGTCGCTAAGATCTCGGGAGGCGCCCGCGTCCAAGCTGCCGCTGGAAAAAGGCTGGGGGGCGGCTTAGAATGTGCGCTTCCAGCCGAAGACCTCGGTTGACCCGCTGCCGGCCAGGCAGCCGGCTTCCTCTTGAGGACCACTTCATGGGAGGCGGCGTCCCCCAGTCCGGTGGCAGCCGGCCAGAGCGCTCGCCCCTGTTCCTGCCGGCCGTCTACATCTGCGTGCTGTTCTTCATCTCCGGCTCGGTGGGCCTCATCTACCAGGTGGCCTGGAAGCACATCTTCACCATCGTCTTCGGCAACACCACCTACGCCGTCAGCGTCTTCATCTCCGTTTTCATGGCGGGGCTGGCGCTGGGCAGCTTCGTGTTCGGCAAGGTGGCCGACCGGACGCGACGGCACTTGCTGGTCCTTGCGGCGCTGCAGGCGGGCATAGCCATCTCGGCCATCCTGGTGCCTCTGGCCCTTAACCTGGCCGAGGGACTCTACGGGACGGTATTCCGCGCCTCTGAGAGCCCGGCCCTGTTGATCGCCGTGCAGGTGGTGGTGTCGGCCGTCATCCTGCTTGTGCCGACGTTCCTGATGGGCGGCACGCTGCCCGTCCTGAGCCGCTTCCTGGCGGCGCGCCGCCGACAGGTCGGACCGGCAGTAGGCCTCCTCTACGGACTCAACACCCTCGGGGCGGCAGCGGGAGCGTTCCTGACCGGCTTCGTCCTCATAAAGGCCATGGGCGTCCTGTACACCATCTGCGTGGCAGCCGCCGTGAATCTCCTGTTGGCAGGCGCTTTTCTGCTGCTCCACCGCCGGTGGGGGGCCGCCGAACCGGAGCCCGCCCCGCAAGGGGGGCCTGATCCCGCCGAGGTGCCCCTGGGACGCAAGCATATTGCGCTCCTCCTGGCGGCCGTGACCCTCTCCGGGGTGGTCTCCTTCTCGTACGGGGTCCTCTGGACCAGACTGCTCACGTTTCGGTTCCAGACCACGGTCTACGCCTTCAGCATTATGTTGACTACCTTCCTTCTGGGGCTCGGCCTTGGGGGGGCCGCGGTTGGCTTGCTGCGGAGGAGACGCAGCACCCTGGACTACTGGCGCACCTACGGTTACCTGGAGACGGCGATCGGCATCTGCGGACTTGCCAGCGTTTTCCTTTTCTTCACGCCGCGTCTGTACTATGAGAGCTTCGCGGTGCAGACGCTGACGCACCTTGGCGTGAGCATTCTGATCATGATCGTGCCGACGACGTTGATGGGCGCGGCATTCCCCATCGCGTGCCACCTGCTTGCGGCCGGCGTGGAGCGCACCGGCCGATCGGTCGGCAAGATATACGTCTTCAACACCATCGGCGCGGTCACGGGAGCGCTGGTGACGGGGTTCTACCTGGTGCGCGTGCTGGGCACGCAGGGCTCCCTGGCCCTGGCATCGTTCCTCATCATCGTCAGCGGCAGTGCGATCCTGGCGTTCTCGCCTGGCCGCCGGCACGATGCAGAGGCGCGCGGCGTCGGCTGCACCCTCCTCCACGTGCTGGTGATGTGGGCGGCAGTTCTGATGTACGCTCTGGCCCTGGGATCGCGACCGCTCTGGGTCCTGGTCGCTCTGCTCGTTGTGGCGAGTGCCAGCTCGATCCTGGCTTACTATCCGCCGGTGCGCAGCAGCACGACCGCCAGGGCCGGCTTCATCGTGGGTTCCCTCCGGTCCCTGCCCCTGATGTGGACCTTTGCCCTCATCATGTGGCCTTCGACCCCGGCGGACCTGCTGCAGAGGTACTTCCTGGCCAGTCAGTCGGTGACCATCGCCAATCCGGGCAAGGAAGTGCGCCTGCTGGGATACGCCGAAGGGGCTGAAGGCGTGGTCGTGGTCAGCGAACTGAAGGGGGAGTACAGGACCATGGCGGCGGGCGTGATGGACGTGGCAGGAACCAGCTACATCCTGCGCAACACGCAGAAGCTGCAGGCCCACATCCCGATGCTCATCCATCCGAACCCGAAGTCCGTCTGCCAGATCGGGTTCGGCAGCGGCGAGACCGCCCGCATCTTCCTCAGCTATGACGTGGACAGGTTCGACTGTGCGGAGATCAGCCCCGTCGTGCTGGAGGTCGCGGCAACGCACTTCGCTGACATCAACGGCGGCGTCCTGGACGACCCGAAGTGCAACATCATTCTGACGGACGCGGCAGCGTACCTCAGGTACACCGACCGGACCTACGACGTGATAGCGAACAACGCCACCTGGCCGAGCCAGGCCGGCCCGGCGATGCTGTTCACACTGGAGCACTTCCGCAACGGCCGTCAGCGTCTGAACCCCGGCGGGATAATGACGAGCTGGCTGCCCCTGGACATGCCGCTTCAGGACGTGAAGACCATCCTGAGAACCTTCCACGAGGTCTTCCCGCACGTCTACATCTGGAGCGCTCTGAATCACCGGAACAAACAGGCCCTCATAGTGGGGGCGGAGGAACCGCTTCAGATAGACGCGGCCCGCTTCATCGAGAGGTTCAACAATTACGCTCGAAAAGACCTGAGCATGGTGTATCTGGACGATGCCGCTGTGCTGCTTGCCTGCCACCTCGCCAAGGTTGAGGGGATGGAGGACGAACTTGCCGATGCGCCTTTGAGCGTCAACTACCTCCCCGTGCTGCAATTCATGTACTCGCACCTCTACAGGCCGGACGACATGCTGATTGACAGCTACGGGCTGCTGGCCCGCCACAGGAACTCCGTGCTCGATCACCTGACGAACGTGGAAGGGCTGGAGGAAAAGGAGGAGTTCCTGGCAAAGGTGAAACGCATTGACGCGGCCAACGATCACATGCTGCGGGCCTTCACGTGGGACAGCGCAGACCAAAGGCAAAGGGACCTCGAGATGGACAAGGCCCTGAAACTGGCCCCCGAACACCCGGCCAACGCACTGGCAGCCGCCACCGACCAGGAACTGCGCCTCATGACGGCGGACCAGATAAGGCAGCTCGACCTGCCGGCACTGAAGCACCAGGCGCAGACGCTCCTGCACTACGGACTCTACGACAAGGCCGCCGTCGCCCTCGAAGAATGGATGGCCAGAGAGCCGCGCTCGGCAAGGCCACACCTCATCATGGGAATGGTCTGTCTGCTCACGCACAATCCGACGGAGGCCATCACGCACCTGCGCACGGCGACGTCACTTGACCCGAGATCCGCCGACGCGCAGTTCCAGCTCGGCGTGGCGTACGTGCGCGCCAATCAAATCCGGAACGCTGTCGGACCGCTGCAACATGCCGTAGACGGGGCACCGGCTTCAGCCGAAGCACATGGACACCTCGGCACAGTCTATGCCAGGCTGGGGGACACGGAGCTGGCCATGCAGCACTTGAACCAGGCCGTGATCCTGAACCCCGGCCTGGCTGGCGCGCAGCAGAACCTTGGGGCGCTCTATCTCCAGTTAGGAGACTACCAAGAGGCAATAACCCACCTGGAGAGAGCCACAGCGCTGGGACGCGACACTGCCCGAACGCAGCGTCACCTCGCAGAGGCCTACCGAAAGATGGGCAACGAGAAAGAGGCCGCACGCCACCTCAAGCGAGCGCAGCAGTTGGAGGCCGAGAGCACGCCCCCCCGGCCCCCCGAGCCCTGACCCCCGGAGCAGAAGGCGCCGCGAGCCAGGCTTCACGAGCGCGTGTGCGACGGCGCCCCTCAACCGGCCTGAATGCTGAAGCTACCGGTGGCGGGTTTTTCGAGCGCTTCGTAATCGGCGTAGCTCATCTTGATGCCCTTGTCGTGCGCGCCGGCCCGGAAGGAGATCTCGTCGGCCTCCCGCAGGGATTCGTCCACAAAGGTCTTGACCCCGTACTGGGAACCGAAGGGAGCTTCGGCACCGATCTCGCAGTCGGGGAAGATCTCCTTCATCTGTTCCTCGCTCACCATCTTGACCTTTGTGCCGACCACGTCCGCCGCTTTCTTGAAGTCCACGTGGCGGCTGGCCGGCAGCACAAGCATGAAGACTTCGTCGCCCCCCTTGACGATAACGGTCTTGGCGAACTTGTGGCCGGAGACATGCTCGGCCGCCGCCACCTCCTGAGCAGTGTAGGCCTGCTCATGCTCGATAGACTCGAAGGCCACCCCGTTCCCCTTGAGGAACTTCTGCACGTCCATCTGCCTGCCCTCCTTCCGTTCGAAGCGGGGCCCCCCGCCCCGCGATCGCTTCGGCATTACGATACCCAACACGGCCACAAGCGTCAATAGTGCAGCAGAGAGCGACCCGGACCGATTCGCCGAACGGCTTCGCCGCCCCCGCTCCATCACAGCAGGTTCAGGCCGAGGCCGCCGGCGTACTGATACGCCTCGCCGAACTCCTCCACGGTGATCGGCCTGGCTATCTCGGCGTGCCTGCGCGCCTGGTAAAGGGGCCGGTACTGATCCATGACGTTGACGTAGGTGTCCGGCGATATCTCGTCGGCGATGAAGCGGAGCACTTCCTTGCTGCCGGCCACCCCGTTCGGCATGACGAGGTGCCGCACCAGCAGCCCCCTGCGCGCCACGCCGTCCTCTATCTGCAACACGCCGACCTGCCGGTGCATCTCCTTGAGCGCGGCGCGCATCCGGTCCGGATAGTCGCGTGCCCCCGTATACTGAAACGCCACGTCCGGATCCCAGAACTTGGCGTCCGGCATGTAGATGTCCACCGTGCCCTCCAGCAGCCGCAATGTCTCCACCATCTCGTAGCCGCCGCAGTTATACACGATGGGGACGGACAGGCCGGCCAGGCGGGCCCGCCGCACGGCGTCCATCAGCCACGGCACCACGTGAGTGGGCGTGACGAAATTGATGTTCTCGCACCCGCGCCTCTCCAGCGCCAGCATCATCTCGGCCACGCGGGCCGGCTCGGCGGCCCGGCCC
>DAOVRD010000055.1 GCA_030628375.1 Planctomycetota bacterium | reverse complement strand
CGTCGCTCAGCTTCGCCACGGCGAGGAGATCGGCCTGGGCGAACGGCAGTACGAGTTGGTGACCGTCTGAGGCCCGCGGCCGCCATTCCGTTGCAGGGAGCTGTAGCGTGGCCAGGCACGTGAAGCAGGAGTGTTCGACGGACCCCTCGTACGGCTGTCCGCCGTGCGAGCGCGAACTGGCCGAGCACATTCGCTGGGGAGTCGTTGTCCTGGACAAGCCGCCGGGCTTGACGTCTCGCCGGGCTGCGGACCGGGTCCGCTGGCTGCTTGGGGCGGACAAGGTCGGCCATGGAGGCACGCTTGACCCGATGGTGACCGGCGTATTGCCCGTCCTGCTGGGCCGAAGCACCCGTGTCGCCGGCCTGCTGTTGGGCTGCGACAAGGCCTACGCAGGGGTGATGGCCCTCCACGGCGACGTTGCGGACGGGGAGCTTGAGGGCGCCCTCGGCCAGTTCCGCGGCGTGATCGAGCAGGTGCCACCCCGGCGCAGCCGCGTGAAACGGTCGGCACGTCTGCGTGAGGTGCACGCCTTCGAGATTACGGGCCGGGAGGGGCGGCGGGCGGAGTTCACGGTCCGCTGTCAGGGCGGCACCTATATCCGCAAATTGATCCACGACCTGGGTCGGGAACTGGGCTGCGGCGCCCACATGCTGAAGCTCCGGCGAACTTGCGCAGGCCCGTTCACTGCGGATGACTGTGTCACCATGGCCGGGATGGAGGAGGCATCCCGTTCGATGGCCCGGGGCCAGGAGGAGCCGGTGCGGCGAGTGGTTCGGCCCGTCGAGGAGGTCGTCGGCGCGCTGCTGCCCGGGGTCTGGATGGCCGACGGGGCCGTCAACAGCGTTTGCGGGGGGTTCCCCTTGATGGCGCCCGGTGTCTGTGAACTCGATGACTTCGAGCGAGGGGCGCGCGTGGCCGCCATGACCATGAAGGGGGAGCTGGTGGGCATCGGCAAGGCGCTGCTGAGTTGGGACGAGATACTGGGAGCCGAACGCGGCCCGGCCATCGCCGTCGGCTCGGTCCTGATGGAGCGGGATTTCTATCCCAGGTGGCGCAGACCGATGCCATAGGGGGGCGTGAACCGAGGGCGGCGGGGGAGGCGGCGGCCGTTCAGCGCCTTCTCCTTGACGAGGTCCATAAGGGCCGGTAGAATTGAAGTTTGCCCATCTTCACGATGTGCTGAGCACAGGTGAGGAGGGGCACGGGGGTGCGAGAGGTCAGTAGATGCCGCGGATGGGTTTTAGGGATGATTTCAAGCGCAATCTTCTGACCGGCCTGGCTGCGCTCTTCCCGATCCTCATCACGATATTCCTGCTGAGCTGGCTCTACCGCCAGTTGGACGTTACGGTGGGAAAGCAGGCCAACGCCATCTGTCGGGAGGTGTTGGTTTGGAAGCCAGCCCTTTTCCGAGCTGTCTTCTACGGCGCCTCGGAGCAGGAGGCGCGAGCCCTGGACTCACGGCGGGCCTACGCGCGTGCGCATTTCCCGCGTTTCGTCGGCGTATTTGTCGGCCTCCTCGCAGCCGTGCTGTTCGTGTATCTGATCGGAAGGTTCCTGCGAGGATATATTGGTCGCAGGCTGATGGGTTTGGTGGACCGGTTCTTTGAACGGTTCCCCATCATCAAGGCCATCTATCCCCACGCACGGCAGCTGGGAGATCTGGTTTTCGGGCAGTCCGGGCGGCGGCGTTTCAGCCGTGTCGTCGCGGTGGAATACCCACGCCGCGGGGTCTACTCAGTTGGGTTCCTGACTGGCGGCGGGGTGAAGGGCATCGAGGAGCGGGTGGGTCGGCCGGTCGTCACGGTGTTCGTGCCGACTTCCCCCACGCCCCTGACGGGTTTTGTTGTCGTTGTTTCGCCCGACGAAGTCCTTGAACTTGACATGACGGTTGACGAGGCGTTTCGCTACTTCATCACGGCCGGCCTGTTGACCTCGGAGAAGGGGCAGCCGGAAGGACTGCCTGCGGAGGAGGCCGGTGCCCGGGAGGGCAACGGCCCGGCCTGAGAAGGGCGCCAGGTCGCGGGGCCTGGTCATGGTTCCCTCGGGGGGTGCATTGCGCGATGGGTCGCGTCGGCGCGGACCGGAGGAGCGGCGGTCGGGGCCCCATCGGGTCGTGGGCCGTCTTTGGAAGAAAGGAACCGGACGAACGTGGACGTTGAGATCACAGGCAAGCATGTGGACATCACCGAACCGATGGAACGACACATCCGGCAGCACGTCGAGAAACTGCCGCCCTACGGTGAGAAGATCCATTACCTGACGGTCACCGTGGCCGTAGATTCAGGCGGTCAGCTTGTCGAGATCATTGCCGAATGTCAACGTGCCCGCCTGGTGGCCCAGGCGAAAAGCCACGACGTATACCAGTCCATTGACGAAGCGTTCGCCAAGGTGGCACGGCAGATCGCGCGGCGTCATGACAAGTTGGTTAGGAATAAGCGCGGGAGGCACGACGGCTCTGCTGAGTGAACAGGCAGCTCAACCGGGCGGCATCGGCAGCGGTAACCGTCTGCTCTGGGAGGGCGAGGGCCGCCAGCTCTTGCCATCGTCGCCTTTTCGCTGGGTTCCTGCAAGGAAGGGGCAGAATGGTCCTGACCGATTATCTCCATGAAGAAGCGGTCTGCATGGACCTTGAGTCCCGGGAACGCGACGAAGTCATCCGCACCTTGCTGGATCGGTTGGTGGCCGGGGGCCTCATGCCTGGGCATCTTGTGAAGGGCGTGCTGCGAGCGATACTGGACAGGGAGCGGCTGGGCAGTACGGCTATCGGCAGAAGCGTGGCCGTGCCGCACGCACGTCTGGAGGGGCTGGAGCAGATACTTGTCGCGTTTGGATACAGCCGGGGCGGAGTGGAGTTCAACGCTCTGGACGGAGAGCCGGTGCGCCAGGTCTTTCTGGTTATCGCGCCCAAGGGCAGCGCGGACGAGTACATCGGCGTGATGGAACGCATCACGCGGTTGGTGCAGAACGCCGACTTCCGGCGTTTTGTTGCCCAACTCAAGAGCGCCGGCGCGCTGCTTGAACTGGTGGAGGAAATGGACAAGTAGGGCGCCCCTGTGGTGCCCGTAAGGCGTAGGTCGGCGTCAGACCTTACGCGGTTCAGGCCGAAGATGAAAGAACACAGCGTCCAGGTGACCATCGAGAACCGCATGGGGTTCCATGTCCGGCCCGTCCAGCGGTTCGCGCAACTGGCCCGGGCCTTCAACTCTGACGTGACGGTCGAGATGAAGAGTCGTGAGGCGCCCGGCAAGAGCATCATCAATCTGATGGCCCTGGGCGGGAAGTGCGGCGATACGATGAAGATCAGCGCGCAGGGCGACGATGCCAGGCAGTGCACGGAAGTGTTGAAGGTCCTGGCCGAAGACAGGTTCTTCGTTGAGGACGACGTCGAGGTGGAGAAGCGGCCGCTGCGTCACGTGCGACGGCTGGCGGACATGGCTTCGTGCTTCAAGAGCGACATCAGGGCCACTTTGGATGCCACGAGCATCAATGCCAAGGACTTCGGGGCACTGCAGGCACTGGGGTTGAAGCCGACCTCGGAGCCCGAGTTCGAAATCAGCGGAGTGGACGCTGACCAGGCTCGGGAAGTGCTGGCCATTCTGGTTCGATCCTGCTTCTACATTGAGGACCAGATGGTCGAGAGAGGCCGGAAGGCGGAGTGAGTATGGAGATCAAGAGGGGCGTCGCCGTCAGCCCGGGCATAGCCATTGCCGAGGTCTTCCTGCTGGAAGCGGAAGGCGTCCGCATACCGGAGCACTTCATCTCCGCAGGCCAGGTGGAACGCGAAGTGCAGCGCCTGGAAACGGCGATGGAGCAAGCCCTGGGAGAACTCGAGGCGTTGGCCCGACGGGTCTCCGACGCTGCGGGCGCGACCATCGCCGAGATCTTCAGCGCTCACGCCGGCATGCTGCGGGACCAATACTTCCGCGAGGAATTCTTCGAAAGGATCAGGACCAAGAAATATGCCGCCGAGTTCGCCGTCTCGCGCACCATGAGACAGTGGCGCAAGGTGTTCCAGGAGGATTCCTTTCTCGCCACGCGGGTCCCCGACCTGGATGATCTGGAGCGCCGTCTGTTGCGGAGTCTGCTTGGCGCCAAGCGTGAGGAACTCGGCACGCTCAAGAGCGAGGTCATACTCGTCGCTCATGACCTGGCGCCGAGTCAGACCGCTTCCGTGGACACCGAGAGGGTTAAGGGCATCGTCATCGAGGGCGGCGGCCCCACGAGCCATACGGCCATTATCGCCCGGGCGCTGGGCATCCCAGCCGTGGTCGGCGTCGGCTCGGTCACTGCCGAACTGAGCGGCGGTGACATGGTCATCGTGGACGGTTCGCAGGGCCTGGTCATCGTGGAGCCCGACGAAGAGACGCTGGAATCCTACCGGAAGCGCCGCAGCGTATCCATGCAGTCCGGGCTGATTCTGATGGAGGAACTCAGGGACCAGCCCGCCGAGACTATGGACGGCCGGCGGGTGCACATCATGGCCAATATCGAGTTCCCCCGTGAGGTCCCCGGGGCCGTTGAGCACGGCGCCGAGGGCATAGGCCTCTACCGCACCGAGTTCCTCTACCTGGCGAGCGACGAGCCGCCGACCGAGCGCGAGCATTTCGAGGCCTACATGGAGGCCATTCGCCAGCTCGGCGGGCGCCCCATGATTATCCGGACCCTGGACCTGGGCGCGGATAAGTTCGGCGGCGTCCATGATGTGGCTGTTGAGCGCAATCCTTTCCTTGGTCGCCGTTCGATCCGGTACTGCCTGGACCACCCGGAGATCCTTCGCGACCAGCTTCGTGCCATCCTGCGCGTGAGCGTTCACGGGGACGTGAGGGTCATGTTCCCGCTGATATCGAGCGTGGACGAGGTGCTCCAGGTGCGGCGCATGTTGGACGACCTGTGCGAGGAGTTTGAACAGCAGGGGGAGGACTACGACCGCGACTTGCAGGTGGGGATCATGGTGGAGGTGCCCAGCGCCGCCGTGTGTGCGGAGATGCTGGCCCAGCACGTTGACTTCTTCAGCATAGGCACCAATGACCTGATCCAGTACACCATTGCCATTGACAGGGCCAACGAGCACGTCTCGGACATGTACCGCCCCCTTCATCCGGCGGTGCTGAGGCTGATAAAGATGACGGTGGACGCCGCCCACGATCAAGGCATCGAGGTAGGACTGTGCGGCGAGATGGCCAGTGAGGTGGCTTATGCCATCTTACTGCTGGGGCTGGGCATTGATCATCTGAGCGCCTGGCCGGCCGTCATACTGCCCCAGCTGAAGAAGGCCATTCGCAGCGTCCGCTACGAAGACGCACGGGCGCTCTCAGAGAAGATCGTCAATATCCAGGACGCGGACGAGGCGACCAGGATTGTGATGGAGTTCAACAAGAACGTGCTGCCGGGCCTCTTCCCGTGAATCCCCCGTCTGCACTCAGTGCGAGCTTTCCTCGGCGCCCGCGCTCTGTTCCGTCCAGCGGATCTCGCTCCCGAGCAACTTCTCGTATACGGGTGCCGGCACGTAGGGCTTGACCACTTCTTGCCATCCCTCCACGCCTACCAGGCCTTTGATGAAGCTGCTGCTGATCTCGCATATCTCGCGCGGCGGGACAAGGAATACGGTCGTGACGGCCGGGGCCAGGTCCTCGTTGACGTTTCGCATGGCGTGCTCGAACCTGTAGTCTTCTTCGCTCCGAATGCCTCTCAGGACGTAACCGGCCCCCTTCGATTCCGCGTACCGCACCAGGAACTGACCCTCGAAACTGTCAACCTCCACGTTGTCGAGCCCCTCGGTGCACTTGCGCAGCAGCTCCAACCTTTCTTCCACGCCGAAGGTGTAAGCCTTCTTGGGATTGATTCCTACCGAGACGATCAGGCGCTCGAACAACTCCGCGCCCTTCTCGATCATGTACATGTGCCCCATGGTCGGTGGGTCGAAACTTCCCGCGTAGACACAGACCTTCGGCTCCCGATCCTGCGAGTTCCTCTTCACCAGTTTTCCCTCCCGCACTGTCCAGCCCTCGTGGATCAGAAGGCTGCGTTTCCACTGAAGCCCCGCACCGAACCCTCCCAGCCGGTGCTGCGCGGCCACCACGCGGTGGCAGGGGATGAATATCGGCAGGGGGTTGTCGCCGACCGCCCTTCCCACCGCTCGGGCGCCTCGGGGCGAGCCGGCACGCGTCGCCAGTTCGCCGTACGTCACCACCTCGCCGAACTCGATCTCAAGCAGCTTCCCGAAGACCCTCCGCTGGAATGCGGTGGATGCCGACAGATCCAACGTGCCCGGCGCCACTTGCACGTCGTTGCCCTGGAAGTACAGTTCCAGCACTTCCATGAACGTGGCCATCTGCTCAGACGGCCCGCTCGCCCGCGCCACGCGCGCCGCGCCGCCACGTAAAAGAAGGCGCGTTCCGACCAGCTTTCCTGCCCGCACGGAAAGCTCGATCGGTCCGCACGGACTCTCGTATCGGGCTGTTTCCGTCTCGCACACGGTCTCGCAACGCGGGCCACAGGTGGGACTGATATTGACCGGCCTACAGCTCGTGGACAGTGTAGCCCGGCGGCGGCTTGTATTCAAACGCGTCGTCTTTGACCTTCGTGTTGGTTCGGATATTGCGCAGCCTGTAGGTGTGGACCACCTGGCGGCCGGGCTCGTGCAGCACGATCGCCCCGGGCAGCCACGTCTTGTCGGAGACTTCGACCTCAATGGCCTCATATCGCGCCGGCCGGCCCTTCCTCAGCCGCGGCGTGAACTTCAACCGATAGAGCGTCTCTTCTTCCTTACGCTCCTCTTTTGCGACGAGCTCGACCCGGTAGTCCTTGAGGAGCTTTTCGGAACTGCTGCCGTAGGCGAAGCTCAGAAACGCGGCCTCCCGGTCGCCTTCGCCGGCCTTCGCGGCCTTGTATATCTCGACTTGCTTGTCGTTGTGGCTGACCACCCACCATGTCTCGCCGTTGGTGTAGACGTCCTCGTTGCGCGGCTTGCCCAGCTTGAGCACGATACGGTGCCTGGAACTCTCTCCGTCGGGTTTCTTGAAGATCAGTTCCCCGGACGACTTCTGCTTGGCGTCCAGCAAGGGGATTTCCCGTACGTAGGCGACCTTCGCGGTGATGTCTTTGATCTTCTTGTTTGAGTCATCCAGCTTGTCCAGCACCATGCGCACGTCCGGCGGCAGTTGCTCCTTCCTGCTGCTCGCCTCTTCGGCGGGGGCGTCTGGCTGGCCATCCTCGGCAGGAGGCGCTTCTTCCCCGAGGACCCCGGGAGCCAGACTCGCCGTCAGCAGGAAGAGGCTCACCAGCAGCGCCGTCCGTCTGCGCCTGGTGGATGGCCAGTTGCTCATCTTCATCGGTCTATCCTGGGGCTTCGGTCAGGAGGTCGAGCAGCTCCGGCAGGCCACTGAGCACCACGTCGGTCTCCGGCGGCGGCTCAACGCCGATATCCGTCTTCAGGAACGCGGCGCGGGCGCCGGCGGCGTGGCCCGCCTGCACGTCGAACACGTAATCTCCCACGACCAGCAACTCCTCCGGTGCCAGCGCGAGTTCGTCCGCGATTCTCAGCACGGGAACCGGGGATGGCTTGGGCTCGGCATGTTCTCGGCTGACCCAGCAGTCGAACCGCAGGCCGAAGCGCTTCAGCACGATCCGCACGGACTGTGCCGAGTTCCTTGTCAGCAAAGCGACCTTGAATCCCCGACGGCCCAATTCCTGGAGCACCTCCTTCGCCCCGTCGCGCAGCGTGCACTCCTGGGCGGCGCGGCGCTCGTGCTTGTCCAGCACGGCCTGCACACGACGCTGGTGAGGCTCCGGTGCTTGCCGGATGAATTCAAGGATCGGCTGTCCCCGCGGGACGCCGGATTCCGACCGGATCTGGCCGAAATCCAGGGGCGATATGATCAGCGTGCCGTCCATATCGAACACCACGCCCTTGATTCCATCAAGCGCCCTCTCTGTCGCCATCGAGCCTCCGGGAAGCTGATTTCCCTCCCCTACATGATAGCCTCTGGAGGTGCCAAGTTCCACGCGCTCGGCCCACGGGGCGGGCGGCTGTGGAAAAGGGGGCCGTCCGCCAGTAACATGGAGACGTGCAGCAGGGCTGTTCGATCCTCTTCTCTCTCTCTTGCCCTTACTCTTTCTCTTACTCTTACTCTTACTCTTCCTCTTCTCGGGGGGAAGCGTGGCCGAAGATGCCGTCCAGGTCAAGCGGGTGCTGCTGGTTGCGCCGCGGATGGAGCCGCGCGGGACCTGCGAATACACCCTTAACCTCGCCAGGGAGCTGAAGCGCTGCGAGGTGGCGGTGGCGGTCTGCTGCGCTCCCGGGCCGATGCTGGACGCGCTCCATGAGGCCGAGGTGCCCGTCAGCACCTTCGAACACCTCGAGAGATTGGGCCTGCATTTCGGGGAACGAAAGCGTTTCCTGAAAGCCGTTGCCGATTTTGCTCCTCAACTGGTGCACGGGCAGAGCTTCCGCGTGGCCGGCGCCCTGGCCTTGCTCGGCAAGGGCGACGGACCGCCGCTGGTGCTGACCATCCATTGGGTGCCGCCCCGGCCGAGGGCGTTGCGTAGGCTCTCGCGCCGTCTGGCGGGCATCATCGCGACGACCCAGGTCGTGCGGGAAGCCGCCGTTAATCAGTGCGGGGTGGACCGCGGCAAGGTCAAGGTGATCCGCAACGGGATAGACGTGGAACGGCTGGACGCACGCGACATCCCGCCCATTCTTCGCAGTCGGGCTGCCGTGGTCGGTTCGCTGGGGCCTGTGGAGGAGATGCGCGGGCATGAGCTGTTCGTGCGGGCCGTCTCCACGCTCGTGCGCAGGGGTGTCTCGGCTCAGTTCGTCGTGGCCGGCCAGGGCGAAGAACTGCCCGAGATCAGAAAGGTCCTCACACAACTCGGTCTGGACCGCTACATCACGCTGGCCACGGACTTCTCCACCTACGGCGACGTGCTCGACGCCCTCGACGTGGTGGTGCAGAGCTCCCTGGTGAACATTTCGGGCTTCAGCATCCTGGAGTCTATGGGCCACGGCCGGCCGGTCATAGCCTTCAAGACGGGCACGGCGTGCGAGATCGTCGCCGATGGCCAGACGGGTCTGCTCGTTGCCAAGGGCGACGTCAAGGCGCTGGCAGGGGCCATGGAACGGCTCATCACGAATAAGGAAGAGGCGCGCCGCATGGGAGAGAAGGCCCGTCGGCGGGTCGGCGAGCAGTTCAACATCCGGACCGTGGCGCGGGAAACGGTGGACTACTATGCCGGCCTCCTGAGCGCGTGAGCGGCAGCGCCGGCCACAGGCGATCCATGAGCGACCGGCAGAGGGAAGAACCATCTCGGGGCACGGACGAGGGGCCCGAGGTGAAACGTTTCGAGTTCGAGGTGAGCGGGCGACACGAAGGCCGACGGCTCGATACTTACCTGGCGGCGCGCTTCGCCGACTACTCCCGAACCTTCATCAAGACCCTCATCCGTGAGAAGCACATCACGGTGAACGGCCGGCCGGTCAAGCCTTCGTATTCGCCCTCCGCCGGGGACCGGGTGGTGGCGCTGGTCCCGATGCAGCGACATGAGGAGGTCCCGCCCGAGGACATTCCCCTGGACATCATCTACGAGGACCGCTGGCTCGTGGCGGTCAACAAGCAGCCGGACCTGGTGGTCCACCCCTCGAAGGGCCACCAGACCGGCACGCTGGTCAACGCCCTGGTGCACCGCTTCCGGGAACTCAGCAGCGCCTACGGTCCCCTGCGTCCCGGCATTGTGCACCGTCTGGACCGCGACACCAGCGGAGTGATCCTCATTATCAAGGACGGGGCCGTGCACGAGGATGTCGCGCGTCAATTCGAGGAGCGACGCGTGGCCAAGGAGTACATCGCCGTCTGCGAAGGCCGCGTTGAGTTGGACAGCGACGTGGTGGATGCCCCCATTGGTCCCGACCGGCAGAACAGGGAGAAGATGGTCGTTCTGCAGTCAGCCGGCAGGGCGGCGCGCACGGTCTATGAAGTGGTCGAGCGCCTCGGCGGGTTTACGGTCGTGCGATGCCTGCCAGAGACGGGGCGCACGCATCAAATACGGGTTCATCTCCAGTTCATCGGACATCCCATCGTGGCGGACGGTCTGTACGGCCGGCGTGACGCCGTCTACCTGTCTGATCTTGTCGGAGGGGAGCATCCCCCCGATGAGGAGCCCCTGCTGGACAGGCAGGCCCTGCACGCGCGCCGCCTGACCATCCGGCACCCGAGACTGGGGGAAGAGATGACCTTCGAGGCGCCCATGCCCGCCGACATCATGCGCCTCATCAACGTCCTGCGGGAGCACGCCGGCTGAGGGGATGGCTGCTGCGGGACAGGGGGTGGGCTGCTCAGGACTCCTGCGACGCTTCGTGGAGCACCGACTCCTCGACGAATATCGGCGCTCCCTTTTGCACCGCCAGGGCAATGGCGTCGCTGGGACGGCTGTCAATGTCGAACGTCTTGCCGTCCTGCTTCACTATCAGCCGCCCGAAGAACGTCCCCTCCCTGCTATTCTCCAGGACGCGGAGGTCGTTGATGACGACCCTTTCTATCGTCACGCCGAGTGCGTCCAGCACGTTGCCGAACAGCTCGTGCGTCATGGGCCGGGGGGGCGGCTCGTTGTGCACGCGGCGGTGGATGGCGTAGATCTCCCAGAGGCCGATAACGATGGGCAGCCGTCGTTCGCCATCCTTCTCTTTGAGCTCGACGACGCCGTGGTCCCGCGTTTCGCTCGTGACCAGTTGGGCGAGCTCGCATTCTACCAGGCTCATGTGCCAGCCTCCGGCTTGCGGTTGCGCATCCCCCCTCGACTCATTGGATTCTAACGCACTCGGGCGCGCCAATCAACCGGATGGCTCTCCGCCGCCTCGTTGCGGCGCGGCCGGAGTGCGGGTGGCGGCGGCCGGTTGACGCGGCGGCGGATATGGATTAGAAAGGAGCCCCTCGGGATACTCTTCGGCAGGGCCTGGCGGGTGTACGGCACAAAGAAACTGGGGTTCTTGTTCGGCGTTCTGGCGGCGTTGTTATGGGCGCCGCATTTCTACGTGGTTGAGTCGCTGCGGCTTGCCGAGGGCGATGCCGGGATGCCCGTCCTGGTGGCGGAGTTCTATTTCCTCCTCTGTGGCTCAGTAATCCTGCTGTTGCTCCTTTTCGTCAGTGGGCGACTGTCCGAGCTTGCCGTTTTCAAGCGCAGAGAGACCCATTTCCTGGTATTGGCTGCATCGGGCGGGTATGCCTTCTGGCTGCTGCGCGATGCGGCGCTGGAGGCGGTCTCTCCTGCGCATGCCCATCTGTTGTTCTACAGCGCGCCTTTGCTGATGGGGGCGCTGAGCCTGCTGACGGCAGAGCGAGCGGACCGCAGGGCGGCTCTGGGCCTGTTGTTCGGCTTTGTCGGCTGCATCATGATCTTGCAGGGGTCTGTGGGCGGGGCTGAAGCGGCTGGCGCCGCCTCCCTGCGGGGGAGCTTGCTCGCCGTGGGGGCCGCCGCCTGCTGGGCGCTGTTCTCGGTGATGGCCCGTCCCATCGTGCGCGAGGAGAAGGCATTGCCCGTTGCCGTGCTGGTGATGGCCATCGGCGCCGCCTGCCTTCTGGTGACGTGCCTGAGCAGGGGCGAGAACATCCTTGCCGTCAGGGTGCCTCAGTTGTGGACGGCCCTCCTGGCGGGGGCTCTCACGGTGGGCCTGATGATGGTGTTCTGGCTCAAGTGCGTCGGCATGGTCCCGGTGGCGCTTGCCTCTCCGCTGTGGTATCTGGCGCTGGTCTTCGGCATCGCCTGGGCCCGCTGGCGGGGGCTGAGCATTGCGGGCTGGTGGGCTCTGGGTGGTTCGGTGCTGATCCTGCTCGGCTTGCACACGGCTTTGTCCGGTCGGAGGCGCGCTGCCGTAACGATCGCCGACATCATTCGCGGCTGAGGGCCGCAGGGCCGCAACAGCGGCCCAATTATGAATGATGAATTATGAATTCAGAATGACCGCATGCGTATCATGCTGTTTTTGTTTGTCATTCATCATTCATCATTCATAATTGCTCTCCGACCCACGCGCCCCTTGCCCGGCGAACGTTGACGACGGCACCGTTGCCCGAGACCGGCGCCGGCCTAACCTTGAGCCCTTCGCGTGCCATGCGTTTCCCGCTCCTCCATGTGTCGCTCAGTGCCGGATCGCCCCTCGTCCGCAGCTAAGGGCCGCAACCGCGGCCCAATGATGAATGATGAATTATGAGTTCAGAATGACCGCATGCGCATTATGCTATTCCTGTTTTTCATTCAATAATTCATAATTCATAATTCATAATTTCTTCCCGGGCGCTTGATTCAACGCGGCTGCTGCCATAAAATTTCTGCTCCTGTTATTTTCTTGTCATGCCTGACGAAGGGGACGGATATGCCCGAAACGATCAAGTGTACCAACCCGGACTGCGGCGCCACTATTGATACAAAGGGCATGGCCATCGGCGGGACGGTGACGTGCCCAAAGTGCGGCAGGGAGAATAAGGTCCTGGCGGAGTTCGCGTCGGCGTTCGATATCTCCACCATAAAGGAGCCCGAGGAGGGCCAGGCGATCGCTCATCCGGCCCGTCAGACGTGTCCGAAGTGCGGCGCCTTGCTCGGCGTGCGCGCCACCATCTGCCCCAAGTGCGGTGCAGACATCCGAACCGGCGCGGTCGCTGTGCGAAGGGCGGTGGAGAAGAAGAGAAACCTTACGCCGCTGTTCGTGGGCCTGGGAATCGTCGTCCTGATCGTCGTGGTTCTGGTGGTGATCCTGGTTTTTCGTTGAGTCCGAAGCAATACGGGTCTCGCCTCTCGACCGTGCTGTCCTCAGCCCCCCTGAGCAGGAGCAACCGGGCGGCAAGGGCGCGGCAGGAGGCCCGTACGACTTGACGAAGTGGCCCTGCTCCTCTAGAGTGACGGGAATTGAATCTCCGCTGTCAAACGTGCGAGGGGCTGGAAATGCCTGTTCGCGTGAGATGTCCCAATCCGGAGTGCGGCAAGCTATTCAGCCTCAAGGACGAATTCCGCGGCAAGAAGGTCAAGTGCCCCGGGTGTGGCACGGCAATCCCTGTGCCTGCTGCGCCGGGCCCCCAGGCGACCGTCGGCGAGCCCGCCGTGTCAGGCCCTCAGGCGACAGCCCCTGAGCCCGAACTGAAATGGGACCTGCCGAAGCATCACCCCGCCCGTCTGGTGTGTACGAACTGCGGCGCCGTGCTCGGCGTCCGGGACAAGATCTGTCCTCAATGCGGCGGGGACGTGCGCTCTGGCGTCACCGTAATGATAAGCAGGGAGGAGCGGGAGAAGGCGGGCCTGTTCGCCAACCTGCCCTGGATGAAGAAAAGGGGGAAGAAGGGCGGTGGCGGGGGGTGGTCCGTACTGGTCGGACTCGTGGTCCTGATCGCCATTGTGGCGGCGGTGATCATCTTCGTCTTGCGTTAAGCCAAGAGCAGTAGCGGCGCACGTGAGCCAGCGTGCGCTGGGGATCAGTGCGAGTCAGTGCCCGACTTGGCCGGTTTCCTCAGGAGGCGGAGGACGGCCTGGAGGTTGCGGCCGTCAACGGCGACTGATTCCCAGGGAGTCTCCAGTATCAAGGGCAGGCCCCCGAGGGCCGGCCAGTTGAGAAAGTTTCGCAGGCCTTTCTTGCCGATTGTTCCCTTGCCGATGTGGTAGTGGCGGTCGCGCTTGCTGCCGGGCTCGTCCCGCGAATCGTTGACGTGCAGCAGCCGGAGTCTGTCCAGCCCCACTGTCCTGTCAATGTCCTGGCAGAGGCGTTTGAGCTCGCGCTGGTCTCTGAGATCGTAGCCCGCGCCGAAGGCGTGGCACGAGTCCACGGCGAGACCCACGGCCGCCCCTGGCACGGCCTCTCCCAGCCGCCGCACCAGCGCCGCCAGGCGCGCGAAGTCGCCGCCGGGCCCATGTGCGGCCGACGTGTTCTCCAGCAGTATGGGCGGGGCGGACGACGCACTGGTCAGTGCGGATGCGATGGCCTTCGCGGCCCGCGCCGTGCCCCAATCGGCAGGTCGGCCCTTGTGGCTTCCCGGGTGCAGCACGTAGTAGTCCGCCCCCATGGCGGCGGCCAGTTCGAGTTCGGCGGCCAGGCGGTTGATGCTGCGGCGGAATACGGCGGCGTTGGCCGAACATGGGTTTATGAGGTAGCAAGAGTGCACGGCCAGGGGCGCAAGGTCAGCCGCTTTGCGCGCGTGCTTGAACTCGGCAAGTTCATCGGCCCTGCGTTCCTGCAGCCGCCAGCCGCGCGGGTTCCCGCAGAAGACCTGCAGGGCGGTGCATCCCCGCTCGAGGGCGCGTTCCACGGCCTTGGCCAGGCGGCCTTCGATGGAGACGTGGAAGCCGATCCGTTGAATGTGCGTGACCCGGGTGGCCATGGACTTCAGTCCAAGCACGCCCTCAGGCGTAGTCGAGCAGGTCGGGCATACGGTCGAGGTACGTGCGGCTGCCGCTGAGAATCTGGTCCCTGCGCATTCTCACCCCGGGGAGCACCTCGTTCACGTAGTTCTCGGCCAGCGCCGCTTTGTGGTCCGAGCGCATGGCCGGCCCCAGCAGCAGGTAGCCGTTGTAAAGGATCGTTGCGCTTTCCACGAGCTTGCCGGCGTGGAGGTCGCGGAAATCGCCGTCCTGCTCGTTCGCGTAGTCCACGGCCTCGCGCAGGTATCCGCGCGCTGCCTCGAGGGCCTGCAGCATGTCGGCGTTGGCGCCGGCCTCGGTCAGCCGCGCATGAAGCTCCCCGAAGCGCTGCTCGAAGGTCCCTTTGAGCACATAGCCTACGGCGGCGTTGTGCTGTATCTGGGTCGTCCCCTCGTAGATGGTCGTGATGCGGGCGTCCCGGTAATAGCGCTCCACGTCGTAGTCCCGCATGTAGCCGCTGCCGCCCAGCACCTGGATGGCGTCGTAGCACACTTCGTTGGCCATCTCGGTGGCGTAGTATTTCACCAGGGGCGTCAGGGCTGATGCGAGCCGCCTGTAGTAGCGCGCCTGGCCCTTGAGCTCTTCGCCGCCGGGAACGCCTGCCAGCTTGCCCGTTTCTTTGAGATGCTCGATATTGTCGCTGAGATCCACCACCATCGCGGTCTCGTACATCAACAGCCGCGAGGTCTCGACCTTCATGTGCATCTGGGCCAGCATCTGGCGCACTGCGGGAAAGGCGCGGATGGCCTGTCCGAACTGCACACGCTGCTCAGCGTAATCGAGCGCTGCGCTCAGGGCGGCCTGCGCGATCCCAAGCCCCTGGGCGGCAATGGCCAGACGGGCGCCGTTCATCAGCGCAAGGACGTACGTGGCCAGCCCACGCCGCCGGCTGCCGATAAGGTGAGCGGGGCTGTCGTGGAACTCCAGCTCGCACGTGGGCGAGCCGTGGATGCCCAGCTTGTCCTCCAATCGCCGCACCTTGCGCGTCTCGTCGGCCTCGTAGAGAAACAGGGACAGTCCACGCGCGCCCT
>DAOVRD010000339.1 GCA_030628375.1 Planctomycetota bacterium | reverse complement strand
GCTGCAGTTGCTTGCTGCGCGAGAAGTTCGCTTTGACATACTCACGGTGGCTGTCCGGGTCGCCGGGGTCGCCGCTGAGCAACTGCGCGGCCTCCGACACCGTGTTGAACAGAGAAGCCGCGGGTAGCAGTTCCCGCGCGCCCGGAAAGTTGTGCGCCACAGGCTTCAGGCCCGCCGCCATGCCCTCCAGGATGTTGTAGGGATGGCCCTCGCTCATGCTGGTGGAGAGCAGGAACCGCTTGTCGGCCAGCCAGGCGGGGACGTCCTCGATGTATCCGTCGTGGACGAGCGTATCTTCCAGCCCCATCTGGCGGCGCATGTAGGAAAAATACTCGCGCACTTCCGGGGCACGCCAGTCGCCCCCCACGTGTATGCGCCGGCCGGTTCCGCGCTCTTTGAGTTCGCGGGCTATCTGAAGCATCAGCGGCAAGTTCTTCCGGTAGTCCAGGTGGGCCAGGAACGCCACGTCCCGCGCCTGCCGCTTCCCAGTAGCCACCTCAAACCTATCCAGGTCCACACCGTTGTGGATAACCGTCTGCGGAACGCACACTTCCGGGAAGCGCTGGCTGAACGTCTCCCGGATGTGCTCTGCCACGAACACAAGGCGATCTACAACGTCCCAGTTGATAAAGTGGGGAATGTCGCCGAAGGCCTCGTAGCGGTGCAGCCGACAGACGACTTTCTTCTCGCGAAGCGCCGCAACGCTGTTCGTGACGTGCCTGGCCAAATGGCTAGCCCACTCCACCCATATTACGTCCGCCCAACCGAAGGGAACTGAGTCGGTCTTGGGGCCCACCCGCACGTAATGGGTCTGGAGCCAGTCCTCCCTCTCAAACGCGCGAAGGAGATTCCTCAGGAAAGCGGCGGGGGTGCCGTGCTCCAGGAACAAGACGCGGATGGGCCGATCCTGCACACCGCAGACGATGCGACTGCTACCGCCTGGCAGGCTGAAGCTGTCCCGCCGTTCAGTTGCCGCTTGCTCGATCCGGCGCAGGTTCTGTTGAATGTCCAAGTCCCGGGGCGCAAGCTCCACGGCCTGTTGAATGTAGCCCACTGCCTCTGCGGTCTTCCGAAGTTCGTGGGCTACTACCGCTGCGTCATTCCAGGCTTCGGCGTTGTCGGGCTCCCTCTCAGTGCAGCGGCAGGCCAGTTCGTACGCCTCCGAGTACCTTCCCTGTTGCAAGAGTGCCTCCAACCGCCCGGACGAGCCCGGCTGCTGACGGGCCGAGTGGACGACGGCATCCACGGTCTTTCCGATCGCCTTACAGAGCCTCTGCAAGTTCTGGCGCGCTTCGCCACAGCCCTCGTCAAGCTCCAGGGCACTCACGTAGTACCGGGCGCTCTCCTCGACACGGCCAAGCGCAAAACAGACCGTGCCTATGTCGTTCAGCAGTCCCGGATCGTCCCCATCGTCGCCCAGGAGGGACCGGTACTTGCTCAAAGACCCCTGGAGGTCGCCTTTCTCGTAGAGGGACTCCGCTTCTGCGCGCAAGGCCTGCAGTTCCGTCATCGTCTCTCACTCCCGTGGAGGTACACAGTCGGTCAACACTCGAGAAGGATGCAGTTTGCAAAGCGCATACCACCTGCCACCCCGAGCGGCGCTCCCGGCGGCCAAGGACGCTTTCGATGGGGCGGCGCCTCTCACAGAGCGCCGGCGCGTGCCGAGTGCACGGCGCCGCCCCCGACGGCATATGACGACGAGAACGGCAATGCTGGGGGCCAGAGGGAGCACGGCTCTGGCACGCGAAGTGCACGGCCTCACAGGACCAGGCGCCGGGCCGGGCCAGCAGAAGCCCTCGCCCGAGCCGTGTGGCAGCCTCGGAGGAGCCGAAGGACGCGGGCCGTCAACCCCGCAAGGCCGGGAAAAGCGGAATAATCCTCCGGCTTCCTGGAAAAAACTGCAGGCCGCACCGGAGCCCCTGGAGGCCGTCTGTGCATCTCAGGAGGCTTGAGAAGCCCGGGCATTGCAGCCGCCCGGCGGGTTATTCCATAATGGCGTAAACGCTGGTTGCGGCGGAGGGGGAATGGTGCGCGCGCTCGAACAGACAGAGCTGGCCACGATAGCCGGCGAGATGCCTCCACAGGACATGCTGTCACTGGGCATCCACCCACGCATCCTGCAGCCAGCCACCTTCCCCCCGTTCGACCTTTACGCACCCCCCGAGAACGGGAATGGGTTCCGCTTATTCCGCGCGGCGGGCGAGCCGGTCTATCTGAACACATGGCAAAAGTTGGACCGGGAAGGAGTCGAACTCCTCTATATCCGCAGCCGGGACCGCGCGCGCTGCCTGGAGTACGTCGAGCAGCACCTGCCCGCGCTGCTGGAGGACAACGCGCTCCCCGACGGCCATCTGGCGCAGTGGGTCTACCTGGTGGCCGGCCAGGCCATGGAAGGGTTGTTCCGCGATCCCGATTCCACTCCCCGGCACCATCGGGTTCGGAGGCTGGTCGCCGCCATCCTGGACGTGATGGAAACGGACAGGTTCTGCGCGCAGCATATGCTGGACTCGGCGTCGGTGAGCTACTCCACGCACACGCACTGCGTGAACGTGTGCGTGCTGCTGACGAGCTTTGCCAGGAACGTGCTGGGCGTGCGCGACCGCCGCCCACTGACCGAGATAGCCCTTGGGGGCATCCTGCACGACATCGGCAAGGTCATGGTGCCAGCGGCGATCCTGCGCAAGCGGGGAGAGCTGACACGCGCGGAGTTCGCGAAGATCCGCCAGCATCCTGCAAACAGCATCGAGATAGGTCGGCCCTTCCTGCGCCGCCGGGTCATCGCTCAACGCATTATGGCGCAGCACCACGAGAACGCCGACGGCGGCGGCTACCCCGAGGGGCGCAGCGGCCAGTCCATCCACATGTTCGCGCGCGTGGCCCGGCTGGCCGACGCCTTCGACGCGCTCACCAGCCACCGGCCATACGGCGAAGCGGCCGACCAATACCAGGCCCTCAACACGATGGCGGTCGAGATGCGCGGAGCCTTCGACGAGGTGCTGCTGCGCAAGTTCATCCGATACGCGGCGGCCGCCTTCCGCCGGGACAGCGCGTTCGTCCCGCTGGCGGGCGAAGCGGCCGAGGGAGAAGCTCTGTCGGCGGGACGAGGAGCGCCGGCACCGGCCTCCCCGGCCATCGTGCCGGGGCCGGCTTTCGGGCTCGAGACCTGGGAAGAGTCCGCACAGATCCCCGGGCCCGGCGATGCACGGACCGCAGAGGCCGACACTGCACCATTCTTGCGGCACACACTCAACGCCATCGAAGAGCTCATGTCGCAAGAGAACGAACGCGTCGCCCTGATGGGCGGCATCCTGAACGCACTGCAAGAGACTGTCGCCGGATACCTGCGTGGCGACGTCCGGACAACGCTCAGTGGAGCCCAACCGCTGCGCACCCGGACCGCGCGTCTGGCCGCGGTCGAGCCAGTGCGGCCGCTGTTCCCCCTGGTCTGGCAACTGGACGAGTGGCGCGAGAGCTTCGCGCTGCCAGGCGACGAGTCGCCGGACGCCGCTCGTCTTCGGGAAGACATGCTCGACTGCCTCAGCGGCTTCCGTGCGGACGTGGCGGAGGTCCTCAGCAAGCACCACGTGGAGATAATCGAAAGCCCGGACGAGACTCAGCCCAGGCTGCGCGTGGTAGACGCCGCCTCCGAGCCATCCCCCGAGAAGGATGTCGGCGTGCGCGTGCAGCGCGTCGGATTCCTCTACCGCGACGGCCCGGAGGTCGAGATCCTCGAACCCATCCGAGTGGCCGCCCGCGCCGGTCTGCGCAAAGCAGGCTGAGCCCGGTCGAGACCGTCCGTCGCTATCCCCCTCGCGCCCGGCCTCGGGGCAATTCCTGCTGGCTGCACGTCGGCTTCACACGCACCGGACGAGGCGTTTCAGGGCAGGACAACGTCGGGGAGGGGAGACTACCGAGATTGCAGGCAGGACGACGTCAGGAGGCGCCCTTGCCGGCCCTGGTGAGAGCCCGAAGTTCCATGCGGGCTTCTTTGGGTCCCAGGAACTTCGCGAAGGAACGCAGAAGCGATTTGTCGAAATAGCCCTGCATCTCGTTCATCATCAGCCTCATCGCCTGGTACGGCGGCCGGGCCGGCGCGTACGCGCGGTTGGTGGTGAGGGCGTCGTACACGTCAACGATGGTTGAGAGCCGGATCACGGGGTCCAAACGCTCTCCGGACAGGCTGTCCGGATAACCCGTGCCGTTGAGCCGCTCGTGGTGGCCATAGATGATGCTCTGCGTGACCGCCGACAGACGCCGGTGTCGGCT
>DAOVRD010000217.1 GCA_030628375.1 Planctomycetota bacterium | reverse complement strand
CGAAGGAGCACGACGTGGTCGAAGTCCCCAAGCCTCGGCAAGGCTACGACTACCGAAAGGAGCTGGAGGAGCTCAAGCCCTATGTGGCGGGCCTTCGCCGCCGACTGCTCCAGACCCTCATGGGCCGGAAGCAGACGCTCTGGCTGGGAGACCGCACCCGCGGCTCATTGGATCCACGTTCGCTTCACAGGCTCATCACCTGCTCCTCCAACCGCATCTTCCGGAAACGGATCGAGACGGAGGGCAAGAACACCGCGTGCACATTGCTCCTGGACATATCGAGCTCCATGAGCGGGAAGAGCATCGATCTGTGCCGGCAGCTCGGGCTCGTATTCGCCGAGTCGCTGAGCGTGCTGGGCTTCCCGACCGAGATCATCGGCTTCAGCACGCTGGACATGGATCTCCGCGTGGACGTAGCGCGGGAGACAGGCGTTTCGGAGGAGGAGCTGGCCAAACGCTTTGCCAGGTTCGTGCCGGTCTACCACGCGGTCTACAAGCAGTTCAACGAGCCCTGGCGGAAGGTGGCGGGCCGGTTTGGCAGCGTGGCTACTCGGTCTCTCACCCCGCTGGGCGAATCATTGCTATTTGCGGGAAAAAGGCTGGCTTCCAGGCCCGAAAAGCGCAAAGTCTTGTTCTGCCTTACCGATGGCAAACCGGTCGTCGGCGCTTGGGACGAGCAAGTCACGTTCGAACACGCGTGCGAGGCGGTGAAGAAGCTGCAACGGGCAGGGATAGAGCCGGTCGGCATCGGGATCCTGGAGGAATCGGTGCGCCACATCTTTCCGAGCAATGCCGTCATCCACCAGCTCGACGACCTGCCAAGGAGCTTTCTCACGCAGCTCTGTAAGGTGCTCACAAGTAGGTAATCACGTAGGCAGTAACCCATTGGGCGTCTATCGGTACATCACCCCGAAGGCGCCCTATTTCTTTCGCTGAAGTACGGGAGGCATCGCCATGGACAACACAGAGCGCCAGCTGGCCGAGGCTGCAGCCAGCCTGACAGTAGAGGATTTCGAGTATCTGCAGGAGCGCGGGATACTCAAGCCCCCTGCGAAATCCAGTGACGTCAATACTCAAGTAACGAATACACAGAAGGAGGAAAACCGACCCAAACGCAAACGTAAGCGACGCACCATCAAACGCGAGTGGCCCGATGTTGGCACAATCCTCGAAGCCGATTACCAGGGCGTCCACTACGAGGCCCAAGTGGTTGCGGCTCCTCGGTACAGGACCGGAAAGGCTCTCAAGATCGCCAACGGACCCGCCGCCGGTCTGGTCTGTCATTCCCCTACCGGCGCGATGCTCAAGGCGACCGAGAAGCAACGCGAAGAGAATGGCCTGGGCCGTAAGGGCATTGCCAACGGTTGGGTTTTCTGGGAGGTCAAGCATGAACAGAACGGCTAAACGAGCTCTTGCCCTGGCAGGAATTCCCTTCCTCGTAGCGGTTGCAGTCCTTTTCAGCTGCAACGGCGAGGACGAGGCGGCCCGGTTTGCCCGGCACGCCCTGGAAGCCGAAGGGAAGCTGTCTGAAGTCCAGGCAGAGCTGGCACGGTGTCAGGGAGAGGCGGCAAGAGCGAAGGAGAGGCTTGCCGCTGCCGAGCAGCGGGCGGATGAGCTTTCCAGACACCTTGCCGACGAACGCCTGGAGCGCAGGGGCGCCCAGGAAAAGACCCACGCAAATGAGGCGGAATTCTACGCCTCGCTGGCGATCGCCTTCTCAGCGGTAGTAGCGGCGATGCTTGTCCTTCATCTGCTGCTCAAAGAGCGGCGTGCGCGAAAGGTTATGGGAAGATTCCTCCGCTGGCTGAAGCTGAAAGGGAGGAAGGCTACATGAAAGAGCGGAAAAGGAACCTACTCAAGTACGTCGTCTTAGCGGTCCTTGTTGGACTGTTGGCGTTGTGGATAGTGTCCGGTCTGCTTCGCTTGGAGCACCCCAATGCTGAGCTCGCCCGCACGACGAGGAGGGCTCTCGAAATGGCCAGAGAAGCGCAGGAAGAGGCCAATTTGGCAAGAAGGGCCTCCTCCCACTACCGCCTTCTGGCCATGGCCGCAGGAGTAGTGGCGCCGCTTGTGGTTGCTTATCTCATCCACCGGCTGCACGCCCGTTCCGAATCCACCCAGGAGAACTTCCTCGAAGTGCTCCAGGAAGAGAAGCTCATCGACCTTCACGCAGACACGGCGAAGGAACTCCCAGCCGCTCATTCACAGCTATTGGAGCCGTCGTCCCAACCGCAAGAGACGGAAAAGGCCGAATAACCCGAACCGGAGGGTGTCAGATGCCCGGCGCCCTCTTTTGCTATTAGTTCAGTTGTTTCTTCAGTTGCGGAAGAGGAGTTTTGGCGCTAGCCTTTGCCTTTGCCAGGGAGGAATCCGTCATGCAGACCAAGATCAAGGGCCTCATCAATGGCAGACCAGACGTGGTCAAGCAGGGACCGTTCGACGCCCAGACGATAGTAGTGGGCGTCTTTGGCCTCACGTTCTGGGTGCTTCTGTTCCTCAAGCTGATGGGCAGGTTTCAGTGCAGCTGGCTTCTGGTTATCTTACCGGCGGTCGCTGCGTTTGCTATCGCGATCATCTGGACGCTTCTCCGGTTTCTTGTGGCCGGAAGACGCTCGCCCAAAACCCCGATGCCCTGGCTGGATGACAAGAACACATCGGCGGAGGTGGACCACAAGCCATAATGGTCCAAGTCTAAGGGGGAGAGACGCGATGCCCTGCCAACCGCGCGCCCTTCCCCCTTTTTTTTGCTGTCGGTCCGGCGGCTGCTTTGCTCGTTCTTCGAGCATGCCGAGCTTTCCCACGCGAGGGAGCAGCAGGCCAGGAACGACAGCGCTTTGGCCGTGCTCGGAAAGAGAGTGTCCCCGGCGCAATCCGCCCGGAGAGGAGTGGTCTGGGGCTCGGCGTTCAGGACCGCCGGGATAGTCACGGGAGTCGTGAGCCCGCTGCTGGTCGCCTACCTGATCTAGCGGACCAGGTCACGTGAGGAGGTAAGGGTTGAAGAGCTGTTGGACGTGTTGGAGCGACATGGATTGATTGAGCTTGGTGGGGCTAGACGACGTGAGCTTGCTGCACATGAGAACCGATTGCTCGAAGCGGCTGAGAGCGATAGCGAACCGGACCCAAAGTGAGGACGAGGGGGCACCGGGGGCCGGCTATGGCCCCCTCGCCCCGTTTTGCTGTCAGTCAGCCGGCTGCAGCGACCACCGCATGCCGTTACGACCGGGCCTTACGGGCGCGTACGTAGGGAGCGACCCCTCATGAAGGTCAAGTGGCCCGTTGGCGGGAGACCGGATGTGGTCGGTCACCTGGCGCCTGAAGCGGTACTAGGGCAACCGATGCCAGCGGATCACCAGGTATTCTCTAATGCGTCTCGCCTTACATGTTGGGCTACTCATGGTCCCGCTTTGGCTCACATTGCCTCAAGTCGAGGCGCAGTGTCCGCTCGGATAGGGCCGTGTCAGGAATGGTGTCATAGACGCGTATTATGATTGGCGACTCACTTCGCTGAGAAAGATGCTCGACATTCCAAAGCTCCCACCTCTCTGGGTCGCTTTGCTTGCACCGAGAATACTCACGGAACTCGGAAATCGTCAGGTCCACAATGCTTGCTCGGCTGAGATGCCCTTTTACTTCGACGAGCAATGTCTCATCCGCGCTTGCGCATCTCAGATCAAAACCAGGATTGCGATACGGCATTTGCTCAACGGTGTAGCCCATCTCTTCGAGTCTCTTGGTGGCGCACCGCCTTCCAAGCCCTTCGATTTCCCTTCTCTGCTCTTCAGTGAGAGGCGTTGATCTCGCAGCGCCCCCTCCCGAGCCGCCGCCACTCACTCCCGACTGGAGGGCAGTAGCACAGACCACTATCTCAGCTGTGTCCGGATCCTTCAGCCGCAGTTCTCTCTCCGTCCCTTCTTCGGCTCCCACTGCAACGCCGCTGTCCAGGTCTTGGGTTGTCTTTTCGGCTGTCTTATCACTGGCGCCGCTCGGCGCCCAGCCGAGCCCCACTTTCGGCGTGGTCACTTCTTCCTCTTCTTGCAGGCCACCCACTTGCTGCTCGCCGGGTTCCTGCGCGAACAGCCGGAGCAGCCTATCCAGCTCTTCTCTCATCACACCTTCAAAGAGTAGTCTGCTTTGACGCTTAGCGTCGGTCTCACACCCGAGCAGGATTTCGTATAAGCGGGCGTCGGTCTTGGCCTGGAGGGCCTCTGCGAGTACCCGTCCGAGAGACGCCAATGCGCTCTGCGAATCGGCCGCGTTGACCAATAACTCACCGCCATGGATGCCCCAGTCACTTTCCACTTCCTTGAGCCCAACGTGGGGAAGAGCCAAGCGTACGCGAAGTCCGTCGACCGCAACTGCCCGCAACGACAGCAGGTCCTGCCGAATCTTCTCTGGCTCCCTCCTCTTTGTCTGGGAACACCGCCAGGCGAAGACGTACGGGCGTACTTGTTCGAGGGCTTCCTGGAGCCGCTTACTTTCCGGTTCCTTCCGTGCGTTAGGCAGGAACTGCCGTTCAACCGCCTCGGAGTAGGCTCGCAGCCCGAACAGCCTCCTTGCCTGGGGCCTCAAAGGAGACCGAATCTCGATCCGCCAGCAGTCATCACGGAAAGCACTTGCCAGTTGCTCGTCATCGGCGAGCCAGACCTGTCCTGCGTCAATGTAGTTCCACTCGTTGCCCTTTCGGCCAAGGAGGGGAACGTCGGTAAGTGCGCCATCGGGAACATCTTCTTGGTCTTCAAGCGAGTGAAGACATGCTTCGTACCAGTGCGCGACAATGTCGCGCTTTCCAGGATCATCGGCCATGTTCTCGCCGGGCATGATTCTGGGAATCCTGGCTGACAGGAGGCCACGCCACTCGTCCAAAGAGATTTGATCAAGCGTACGCCTGACTAGCGCAACTTCGCTCAGCCATTCCCTGGTCTCATCAGCGTCGTTTCCAAAGGCCGCGAGGTCTATGATGGGTATCAGTTCGCCGACCAACTTGTGAGTGGCCTTGTCTGGCAACCAGCATTTCGCCAGGGGCACGGATTCTGCGTAGCTATGTACGATAGGTGGCCGGAGTTGCTCACTGACTTGCTCCCACCAGAGTGAAGGAACACGCTCAGAATAGGTCCGACTGCGAGGAGTGTATTCCACCTCGACTTGGCTCAGGAATTCGAAGTATCGGGGCCAGTTTTGTGCAAGTAGTGATATCAGCGCCACTGCTTTTCGATCAGCCAGATCTTTAGGGTCGATACGGTCTAAGGCAAGTGGTGCAACCCTTGTCACTGAGACGCTGGAATAGTATCTGCCAACGAGCGGACGAACGCGGTCTCTTTCAGCGTTCTGTGCCTCTTTGTCCTTCTTTGGAACGATCCTGGGCCAAGCTTGGACGCTGAGCCATTCGAGCACATCACGGTATTCATCAGCATTAGACGGCGGACGAGCTGCCCAAGCGACGCCCGGAACTCCATCGTATAGCTCGGCAAGCCTCGTCTCGCCCCAGTCCCGACCGAAATAGGCTTCACCAGCTTCCACATACCTCTGGCCTTCTTCCCCCCCAACGTCCGCAAGAACGGGGCACCGAGCCATTCCGTCGGGTGGGTCGTACTGACGGTCCCAGCGGTGCTGCCGTAGCAGACGGAGGAAGCGCGACGGATCACCTCCTGGCTTTTGCCAGTATTGAGAGATAGCCCTTTTCAACGCCTCAAGAAGCACATCATCTTTTGGCTCATTAACATCCAGTGCCGTGAGCAGCTCTTCGACGGGGTCGTCATCGTCCAGATATGCAATCTGGTGGCGAAACCAGTCGTCTACGAATGTCAAAGGAGCCCAGTCGGGGATATCTCGTTCGGAGTCGTCATCGCGCCACGTGACAATCTGGTCTTTGAGGGACTCCGCAGACAGGAGTGTGGCCCCAACGGGGACAATAGGTAGTTGTTTCAGCCTTTCCAGGCGCTCTTCGCGCTCATCGCCCCACGGCTTCTTGGCAAGCCAAGACGCCAGCCAGCGCCAGCAGGCCCATATCCATTCACGGTCTTCGGAGTTTTTCTGCGCGCATTTCTCGATAGTGTTGGTGATGTTTTGGTCGTTGAGGCTCTGGCAACCCAACTCCCGAAGCGCTTTCCGCGCCTCTGCGTCCCGGTCTATGTCCTCGTGAATAAGGCGCGATCCAAGTGGCGTCGAGGCGAGAATTCTTCTGCCATGTCCAGGGCCAACGGTAAGCGAAAGCATCATCGCTTTGCCGATGCGCAGTTCACGTTCACCATTGACATCCGGCAGTAACAGCTTGCTCCTGGCATTCTTCAGAATCCTTTTCCAGAGTTCTCTTGCCACGGGGAGTTCGCCCCTCGAGTCGAGCGGCACCAGGAGACCCAGATATGCAGCGGGCGAGTGCGGCTGATACGACTCGTTGATGAATGTGACGACCAGATCGGCAAGCTCGTCTGCGACCCATGAGTTGAACTCGTTCTTTTCAATGGAAATGATGGCCGTGCGATCGGTCTTCACCAGGAACTCGGAATGGAGCAGCACGCGGATCGGTGCAGGCTCCTTTGTTGGATAGAAGACGTGCACTGGCATAGGGTCGTCGGCAGGCCGCACAGCTCCGTCCGGGCCAATGGGAGCGGCGACGAGAAAACCCACTTGCTGTACCCGCTCACGGTCGTCGGGGTCCAGATCAGCAAGGCACTCGGCGGGCGGCGAGCAAGACCGCCTGAGGGCTCTCCAGATAGTCTGCCCAGCCTGCCGGGAGTCGCGCAGAATCCAGCGATCATGGTCTCGTTCGACCGAAGTCTCAAAGTGCATCTCACCACCAGTCACGCGGACCGTCTTGACGTGTTCGAACGGGAGCAGGGCATAAGAAGGCCATTCCCCCAGTTCCTTCGTGGCGAGTTCGCGCATCTTCTCGGACTTGAAGGGCAGCCTCACCACAGTGCTGTATTCGCGCAAGTTGCTGAGGGCCTCCTCTCGCTGCTCTGCCTCCCGACGAGAGAGGAAGAACGGGATCCACTGATAGGGTTGACGGTCTTCGGGGCAGTCGATGCCATTCTGCCGTAGCCATTGGGCTGCCCTGGCTGGATCGAACTCCAGGCCCTCGCTGTCGAGCGTAGAGAGCTGGGGAGTTGTGGCTATTTCATATACAGCCTTGAACCCCACACCTTTGCGGCCGATTGTCCCCACAGGCTTATCCGAGAAGTCTGTGCCGCTTATCGATTCAACGGCCCCAGGTCGAAGCCCATCACCGTTGTCTGCAACATAGACCGCATCATCCGTTATCT
>DAOVRD010000101.1 GCA_030628375.1 Planctomycetota bacterium | reverse complement strand
CTGCATATCCTGTACATCCTGTTAAGGCCGTTGTATTGCCGGCCACAAGCGGCGCGGCCCCGAAGACGACCTGACAGTGCTGCGGCGGGTCTGCTTGACCAACATCCCGGAGGGCATTGACCACTGCGCCGCCCAGCCCCAGCAACTCATCCATCTGATCCGCTACGGGACAATTGAATGACCTTGCCCGGCAGCGTGCTTTGCGGAGCGCCCCCATGAGTTGCTTTCCAGCCGCCAGCCCATATAATCGCTGGCCGTTCGCGCCGGATCAACCCCCGTTCTGGGAAAAGGACGCACCCATGAGCAAACATGACCCACAGACCCGTTACAGCGCGGAAGAACTGATGTCCCGGGCGCTTCGGACCTTTGATGGCCCGGGCCTCAGGGAGATCGCCTTTCCCCTGGGTGGCATCGGCACGGGTTGTGTGTCCCTGGGGGGACGCGGGCAACTGCGCGATTGGGAGATATTCAACCGCCCAAACCAGGGGTTCCGCCCGGAGTTCGCCTTCGCTACGCTGCGGGCGGAGAGCGAGGGCGGAGGCGTCATAACGAAAGTCGTCGAGTCGCCCCTCACGCCTCCTTACACTGGAACGCACGGAGCGCCCAGCACCAACGGCGAAGGCCTTCCGCACATGGCGTCGAACACCTTTCGCGGGGAGTACCCGTTCGCCCGGCTCCAGTTCGAGGACGGTGCGATGCCGCTGAAGGTGAGTCTGGAAGCCTTCAGCCCCTTCATCCCTCTGAACGACTTCGACTCCAGCCTGCCCGCAGCCATCCTCACGTACCGGCTGGAGAACACCACCAATGAAGTGGTTCAGGGACTGCTGGCCTGGACAATGCAGAACGTGGTGGGCTATGGGGGCGCCGGGCCTCTGGACCGGTCGGAACTGGGGGGCAACCGCAACGCGTTCCGCTCAGAAGGCGGCTTGAACGGCATGGTCCTGGACTCGACGAGGTACCCTGCCGATTCTCACCGCCACGGCTCAATGGTGCTCGCCACGCCGTGGCAGGACGTCACGTACACCGGCTACATCGGCGACAGAAGCTTCGCTCCGCGCCACATTTTCTGGGACATCATGAGCCGGCCCGGCGGATTCGACGACACCGAGATGCGCGAACCGACGGCCGACGGACAGACGGGCGTCTGCGCGCTCGGGATGAGGGTCGCGCTCGAACCCGGCCAGACGGCGGAGATCCCCCTTCTGCTGACGTGGCACTTCCCGAACTTCGTCAAGTACTGGGACCGGTCCCCGGATGAAGGTAAACCCGTGTGGCGGAACCACTACGCGCAGCATTTCGCCGACGCGTGGTCTGTGGCCGCCTACGTGAATGAGAACCTGGCGAGATTGCGCGCTCAGAGCTTGCAGTACCACGATGCGCTCTTCGGCTCGACGCTGCCCGGCTGCGTCCTCGACGCGGCCAGCTCCCAGACTTCCACACTGAAGAGCCCGACGTGTCTGCGGCTGGAAGACGGCACCTTCTACGGCTGGGAGGGGTGCTCCGCGACCGCCGGATGCTGCGAGGGCTCCTGCACCCACGTGTGGAACTACCAGCAGGCGCTGCCGTTCCTGTTCCCGGCGCTGCAGCGCTCGATGCGTACGGCGGACTACGCGCATAACCTGCGGGAGGAAGACGGCCGCATGTGCTTCCGGCTTGCACTGCCGCGCGGCACTTCGGGCTGGGGTTTCCATGCAGCAGCGGACGGCCAGCTCGGGGGCATCATCAAGACATATCGCGACTGGCTGTTGTGCGGTGACGACGACTGGCTACGCGGGCTGTGGCCGCGCGTCAAGAAAGCCCTGGCGTACGCCTGGGAGCAGTGGGACACCGACAGGGACGGCGTGCCTGACGGCGTGCAGCATAACACCTACGACATCGAGTTCGTGGGCGCCAACCCGTTGATCGGCGCGTTCTACATGGGAGCGCTCCGTGCGGCGGAGGAGATGGCCCGCTATCTGGGGGAGGACCGACAGGCCGACCAGTACCGCGAGCTGTTCGAGAAGGGCTCGGCCAGGATGGACGAGACGCTTTTCAACGGGGAATACTACATACAGCAGTACGATCCGGAAGAGGCCCAGACGCACCAGTTCGGCCAAGGATGCCTCTCCGATCAAATGCTCGGACAGTGGCTGGCGGCGATCTGCGATCTTGGATACCTCTTCGACCCGGATAAGGTGCGCAGCGCCCTGCAGAACGTCTTCCGCCACAACTGGCGCTCGAGCCTGGGCGGGCACGTGAACCCTCAGCGTATCTACGCGGTCAACGACGAATCCGGACTGCTGATGTGCACGTGGCCCCGGGGAGGCCGGCCGCTGATCCCCGTCGCATACTGCGACGAGGTCTGGACCGGCACGGAGTATCAAGTGGCCAGCCATCTCATCATGGAGGGATTCGTCACGGAAGGCCTGACCATCGTCAAGGGCGCGCGCGAAAGGCACGACGGCGTGAAGCGCAATCCCTGGGACGAACCGGAATGCGGCAGCCACTACGCCCGTGCCATGTCGAGCTGGGGGTTGGTCCTGGCCCTCAGCGGCTACCACTACAACGCCCCCGCGGGCCTCATGCGCTTTGCGCCGAAGGTGCGGCAGGATGATTTCCGCGTCTTCTGGTCGAATGCGTCGGCCTGGGGCACGTACTCGCAGAACCTGTCCGAGGGCTCAGCCGCTATCCGCCTGGACGTGCTGAGCGGAGACCAGAAACTGCGCAGGATGCAGTTGCGTACCGACCTGCCCGGCACAGGCGAACTGAGCGCCACCGTGGAGATCGCCGGGGCGGCGGTGCCCTGCTCGGTCAAGGAGGACGCCGGCTGGACGGAGCTTGCCTTCGCCCGGGAAGTGACCATACCGGAAGGGAAGGCCCTGACGGCAAGCGTGAGCCGCTGAGCCGGCAGCCGCGCCTACTTCTCCAGAAACGTGTCCTCGACCACGAACGGCGGAGAGTACACCAGCAACGCCCTGAACTCCTCTTCCTCGTCCGTCGGCAGGACAGCGTAGGCCGTGAATCGGGGCAGCAGGACGGCCGAGCCCGGCCCCACGACATACCGCATCTCCTCGACCACGACGATGGCATTGCCCGACACCACGAACAGGGTCATGTCGTGTTCGGCATGGTAGCGCCTGTCGAGCTTGGAGCCGGGCGCCAGTTGCAGGACGCATATGCTCTGGCCGTCGCCGCGGTCATATTCCCCGAAAGCGTGCGTCGCCCCCTCTTGCAGCTCGACAGCGAACCGCCCGGGGTCAAAGACCCGGTTCCTCGGATAGTCGGACAACGCTTCCTGCTGCCGGGGAGTCAGACACCCGGTCAACAGGAGCACGAATGTCAGGCCCCCCGCCAGCCAGTAGCAGCGATCTGTTGCACCCAACTTGGCGACCTCGATAAAGGAGTGGCACGCATTCCGCCAACAAACGGAGCACCCGAATATAGCGCGGGCGCCGGGAGCTTTCAACCGCCTCTGCGAGGGCCGGGGGCGGGCCGTCCCCGTGCGCGGACCACCGAGCGTCCATTCCTCTTGCACGGCGGGTGCCTTTGGGGGATAGTGTGCGGGCAGGGGTTACGGCGCCGTGTTCGCGCCTTCGGCCGGGGAGCCGACAATGCGGATCACGATCTGCTGCAAACGCTTCGGGCGGAGGGCCGGCGCAGAGGCTTTCCTGACCGGCTTCGCGCAGCACCTGCTCAAAGGAGGCCACCACGTCAAGGTCATCGCCCGGGACGCCGACCACGGTGCCGAAGGCATTGAGATCGTAAGGCTGCCCGTCCTGGCGGTGCCCCGCGCCTTTCGGGACCTGGCCCTGGCCCGAGCGGCCGGAAGGGCGCTTGCCAACGAAGAAGCGGACGTGACGTTCAGCGATCAGAAATGCTGGGGCGCCCAGGGGGTCCGGCCGGGAGGCGGGGTCCAGCGCGAACACGCCAAACAGCGCCAGAAGAGCTACCGGACGCCGGTTCGCCGGGCCCTCAACAGAGCGTTGCGGGCCGTCAGCGTCCGGGAACGGCTGGGCTATTACATCGAAGACAAGCTCTACGAAGAGCCCGGTCCGCGGTGCGTGATTGCCAACTCGGACATGGTTCGGCGCGAACTCGTCAGGCATTTTCCTCACCTGGCCGAACGCATCCGGGTGGTATACAACGGCGCCGACCCGACGCGCTTCACACCGGAACTGAAAGCAAAGCACCGCGGGCCCGTGCGCGACGCGCTCGGCATCCCACGGGAGGCGTTGGTCGGCATATTCGTCGGTCACGACTGGCGCCGCAAGGGCCTGTACACTTTCATCGAGGCCCTGGGCATACTCGCGCGCAAGAGCACCCCACGGCCGGTCTATGGCGTTGTGGTGGGCAGAGGCGGCCAACGGCGCGCGGAGGTCCTCGCCCGAAGACGCGGCGCCGCTGAAGTGGTCCGATTCGCCGGGCCCGCCGAGCCGGACAGGTACTACGGGGCCTCGGACGTCCTCGTGCTCCCCAGCTACTACGACGCCTGCGCGAACGTGACGCTGGAAGGACTGGCATGCGGCCTGCCGGCGATCACGTCAGTCTACAACGGCGCCCACGAGCTGTTGACGCCCGGCACCAACGGCTTCTACGTAAGCGATGCGTCGGACGCCGATCAGCTCGCGGAATTCATTGAATACTTCCTGGACGAAGAGCGCCTGGCTGCGGCGTCGGAATCGGCACGGGGCCTGGCTCTGGAGCGGACCCAGGATCGCATGTACCGTGAGATCGTCGAGGCCATCACCTCGGCGATCGGAGCAGAACCACCTCGCCCGACCTGACGCGCCGGCGCAGGATCAGCACGTCCCCACACGAGCGCCGCCGACGGCCACGAACTGGTAGATCTCCGGCTCGATGCCCGTCTCCTCTCGGTAGGCGGCCTTCACCGACCGGACGACCCCATCGGCGTGCTGCCGGCGCACCAGATTGACGGTGCAACCGCCGAACCCCGCGCCCACGAGCCTCGCCCCCAGAACGCCCGGCTGCCGGCGGGCGAGTTCGACCATCAGGTCCAGTTCCTCACAGCTCACCTCGTAGTCCCGCCGCAGGCTTTCGTGGGACTCGTCCATGAGTCGTCCGAATTGCGCGTGATCCCCCGCCTTGAGCGCCTCCGCGGCCTGAAGGGTGCGCGCGTTCTCGCCGACGACGTGGCGCGCACGTTTGAGCGTCACTTCGTCCAGCACGTCCGCGTTGTCAGCGAGGACGTCCGGCGACACGTCGCGGAGCTGCTCCACGCCGCCGATCCGTTCGTTCAGGCGCCGGGCCGCATCCTCGCACTGCGCACGTCGTTCATTGTAGGCCGAGCCGGCCAGTTCGTGGTGCACCATCGTGTTGCAGACCACCACGCGAAACGCCGAGGTGTCCAGCGGCAGCAACTCGTGTTCCAGAGATCGGCAGTCCAGCAAGAGAGCGCATTCCGCCGATGCGTGAATGCTGACGAATTGATCCATGATGCCACAGTTGACGCCGACGAACTCGTTCTCTGCGCGCTGGCACAGGAGCGCCAACTCACGCATATCCGGTTCGCAGTTGGCGGCGGCGCAGAACGCCTTTGCCGCCGCCACCTCCACGGCCGCCGACGAACTCAGTCCGGCCCCGATGGGCACGTCGCCATGGATTATGCCCTCAATCGGGCACAGCTCGCAGCCGGTCTCCTGCAGCATGAGGGCGACGCCGCGGACGTAGTTCGGCCACGCTCCTGAGGCCGAGTCGTTGCGCTGGATATCGTCCAGGTCGAACTCGTCCCACTCGCCGTAGTTCTCCGACCAGAGTCGGACGGGCCCGCCGGGCGCTGGCCGGAAGAAGAGGCGCACCTCCCGGTCAACGGCCATTGGCATCACGAAACCGCCGCTGTAATCGGTGTGCTCACCGATCAGGTTGACGCGACCGGGCGCGCGTGCGCACCGGAGACCCTCGCGGCCGCCGAAGTTCTCTTCGAACTTGGCCACGAACTTGCCGACGGTTTCGGAGTCCAACGCAGCCCCTTCCGAAGCGTCGCTCTGTCGGTCTGGGTCCATCATGGCTGCGTGGCCCTGTAGCGCTGGCCTCTGGCCGGCTGTAGCGCGGGCATCCTGCCCGCGCCCCATGCCCGGGCTCCCCACATGGCCACCTCCCCGGAGCGAGACGCTCCGGGCACAGCCGGCGAGACGCCGGCGCTACGACAGTCTTCCGAAGCGTCCCGCGGCCTTACCGCACCACGATGTTGACAATGCGGTTGGGCACCACGACCACCTGTTCGATTTCCTTGCCCCCGGTGTACTTCCGCACGTTGTCCAGCGCGAGTGCCCTCTGGCGAACGGTACGCTCGTCCTCGTCGCGCGGCACGACAATCCTGTCGCGGACCTTGCCGTTCACCTGCACCGGCATTTCGACCTCTTCGGTCCTGGCGCTCTCTTCGTCGTACTCGGGCCAGGACTGCCGGAAGACGCTGGGCGCGCCGCCCATCCGAGACCAAAGCTGCTCACTGATGTGCGGCACGAACGGCGCCAGCAACCGGACAATCCGTTCGATCACAAACCGAAAGACGCCGAACTGCGCCAGCTCCTGCGCGGCCTCGGTCCCGTCGTAGCTCTCCCGCAAGGGCAGCTTCTGAAGCTCGTTCAGCAGGGATATGATCGCGGCGATAGCCGTGTTGAAGTGCCATCGCTTCTCGATGTCATCGGTCACCTTCTTGATGGTGGCGTGAGCCAGTCCGTATACGCGCTTCCAGTCGCCTTCCAGGTCCTCCGGGCGCACGGCAGCCGGCGGCACGTTCTTGAAATCCGCCTCATGCGCGACCACGACGTCCCACAGGCGGTTCAGGAAACGGTAATAGCCGATCATGCCGCTATCCTGCCACTCGGCATCCTTCTCGGGCGGCCCGATGGCCAGCGTGTAGAGCCGCAAGGTGTCGGCGCCGTACCTCTCCAGGACTTCGTCGAACGTAACAACGTTGCCCTTCGACTTGCTCATCTTGTCCAGGCGGGCCACGACCTCGACACCCTGTTCCAGGCGTTCGTGCAGGCCCACGCCCACGTCACACTTGCAGGGCTCGCGCACGTTCGGGTCGTCGCTGACGATCTTGCCGCATCGCGTGCAGATGTAGCTCTCCTTGCAGATCATGCCCTGCGTGAAGAGCGCACTAAACGGCTCCACGAATCCGATGTGGCCGGCGTCTTTCAACACCTTGACAATGAAGCGCGAGTACAACAGGTGGAGCACGGCGTGCTCCACCCCGCCGATGTAGAGATCCACAGGCAGCCACTTGCCCACCTGCTCCCTGTCGAACGGCTTCTCCTGCAAGCGCGGCGAGATGTAGCGCAGGAAGTACCAGCAGGAGCAGAGCCACTGCGCGATGGTGTCCGTCTCGCGCTCGGCCTCTCCGCCGCACCGGGGACAAACCGTCCGGACGAACTCCTCCACAAACGCCAGGGGGCTCTTGCCCCGGGGCGTGAAGTCCACCTCGTCAGGCAGAAGGACGGGGAGCTGATCCTCGGGCACTGGCACCGTGCCGCACTTCGGGCAGCGAACGATCGGGATGGGGGCGCCCCAGTAACGCTGCCGGCTGACAAGCCAGTCCCGCAGCCGGTAGTTCACGTCCGCCTTTCCCATGTCGTTCTGCGCCAGGTATTCGATGACCCTCGGGATGCCCTCGGGAACCGCAGTGCCGTCAAAGGGCCCGCTGTCGGCCATCACCCCCGGCCCTTCGTAGGCCTCGACCATCTCGTCTGCGGTCAAGTGGGCGTCGGGCGGCTGGATCACCACCTTGACCGGCAGGTCATACTGCCGCGCGAACTCAAAGTCCCTCTGGTCGTGGCCGGGCACGGCCATGACGGCGCCCGTTCCGTATTCCATCAGGGCGTAGTTGGCCACCCAGAGCGGCACCCCTTCCGCGTTGACCGGATTGACCACGTAGCGTCCGGTGAAGACGCCCTCCTTCTCCACCGTCTCGGCGACCCGCGCTTCCCGGCCCTGCTTCCTGGCGCGGGCGACGAAGTCCATCACCGGACCCTCATACTCCGTGCCGGCCACCAGCTCGGGCACGGCCGGATGCTCGGGCGCCAGGCTCATGAAGGTGACGCCCCACAGCGTGTCCGGACGCGTCGTAAAGCACGGCATGGGCTCGCCGGTGTGGGCGACCTGGAAGGGGACCAGCGCCCCCTCGCTGCGGCCTATCCAGTTCGCCTGCATCAGGCGAACGCGCTCCGGCCAGGCCCCCAGAAGCTTCAGATCGTCCAGCAACCTCTCGGCGTAGTCGGTTATCTTGAAGAACCACTGGGGCAAGTTCCTCTCAACGACGGGCGTCTCACAGCGCTCGCAGAGGCCGTCAACCACTTCCTCGTTCGCCAGCCCGGTCTGACAGCTCGGGCACCAGTTGATGGGAGCGTCCTTCCGGTAGGCCAGGCCGCGGTTGTAGAGCTGCAGGAAGACCCACTGTGTCCACTTGTAGTAATCGGGGGCGCTGCTGTTGATCTCCCTGTCCCAGTCGTAACCGATGCCCAGGGAGTTGATCTGTTTCTTCATGACGGCGATGCTGCGAGCCACCGAGTCCCGAGGGTGCAGCCCGCTCCTGATGGCGGCGTTCTCCGCCGGCAGCCCGAACGCATCCCAGCCCATCGGGTGGAGGACGTTGAAGCCCTGCATCATTTTGTAACGCGCCACCACGTCCCCGAGGATGTAGTTGCGCCCATGACCCACGTGCAGCGCGCCCGAAGGATACGGGAACATCACCAGGCAGTAGAAACCGGGACGCTCGTCCGCAAGATCGCAGTGCGAAAGGCCGATCTCGTCCCAGTAGGCGCGCCACCGGGGTTCAATCTGTGCCGGATCGTATCGCTCCCTGTCCATCCGCCGCTTGCTCCGCCTTGCGTAAGTCCTTGCACCGCGCCGACAAAAGGGCGATTATATCAGCCCCAGGCAGGCATTCAAAGGAAAGCCTGACCCTACGGCAGGCCGAAGGCGGCAGGGAGGGCAGGCTGGAGACTGTAGACTGGAGACCGTAGGCACGTACCTCCAGCCTCCAGCCTCCAGCCTCCAGCCTGCCGTTCTCCGGTGGCCTTTTCAACAAACAATCTTGCGCTCTGTAGAACCGCGCTGGACAAACCGCCGCGAACGGGTATAATTCTGTCATAGGCGCCAGGGGGTGTCACAGATGCCTGGCCGAACTCATCTGGCCGGAAGATCAGGGGAAACGAAGCGATGGCACTCCGCAAGTGTAAGGACTGCGGGGGGGACGTCAGCAAGAAGGCCGAAACCTGCCCGCACTGCGGAACCCCCCTTCGGAGCAAGAAGGGGAGTAGCGAACAGGCCGGGTGCGCCGTGCTGACCATCATCGGAGTCGTCCTGGCCGTCATCGTCTTGAGCAACGGAGACGAAAGACCACGCCCTGGGTCCGGGCCTGCGAAGGCGCCGCCCGGCGCTGCCGAACGTGGCCCCAGCGCGCCGCGCCAAGCCGGCGGCAGAGCCCCCATAGGCGGCCCACGAGTTCAGCGCCCCGCTCCGCCGCCCGGTTACGTTGAGAATCTCGCGCGGGCCCGAGCATATGCACAGGCAGCCCAACAGCAAGGTCGCATACCCGCCCTCACCTGGCAGGCCGGCTCGGTCGGCGTAATCGAAGGCAACTGCCTAGTTGTTCAGGTCATGCCCGATAATAGGGTCCACTTCAACCGGCTCGGTCAGTACGATGTTCGTCTGGAATCCTTCGTCATCCGCGGCATAGATACGTCCGGCTTTACCACCGGGCAGACGGGGACTCTTTCGCACCTCGTCGTGGCCTGCTTGGCCAGCACAGAGGGGTACGTGACGGTCTTTGGCGTGTACACGCTCCAGACCGTGGACCCAGGGTCCTTGGTCGCCGCCGCGCAATACCACGTCAGATCACTCGAAGCAGATCTCCAGGGGCTGGAGGGAAGTCGCATCGGCCAGGTAGCCGAAGCAAGGCGCCAGCTCCCCATGTATGTCCCGAGCGCCGAGACCAACGAGAAGGCAGCGAAGAAGGTGGCAGAGCTGAGGGCCCGGCTCGCTGAACTCGATGCTGTGCCAGACCATGATCTCGAAAGGCACAACGAATCTGTCGCCAACCTGAAGCAAGAGGTTCTTGCCGCCAAGGCAGTCCTCCAATGGTTACGCTTTCCATGAGGACGCGAGGGGACCACATTTGGCACTACCGCCCCGGGCGGATCGGATAGTCTCTAAGTGAGGAGAGCCGTGGAGAGCAGACCAAGACCAGAACATCACCTAGGCACGCACGAGATGGAACTGCACAGTACTGCTGCCCTCCTCAAGGCGGTTCCCAATTCTGCACGCGGCAACACATGGGACGTGGCTTCACGCCTGCCTCCTAACCACCTACGGCTGCTTCGCCGCCAATGCTAATCAGACCAAGCACCACGAGAAGAACAAGCAGAGGCAGCAGCCCAAGAACCAATAGAGCCCACAGGCAGCCCACGCCTGCTGGTGACTGGCCCGCGACCCTAGCGGTTTTCTTGGCGTCCGCGAGGTAAATAATGTTGAAAATCAAGCCGGGCAGGTAGAACACACAGTAGAGGACGAACGTGAGGACGGCTGCTCCCACGTAGCTCTTCTGGCGGGCAAGGGCTCGTTCCATAGGAGCCGCCTCTTTCTCGACTCTCAGTTCATCCTTCGCGTACTCCACCTGAACCATCCTCTCCTTCCTTTTTGTCTGCTCGTCTTCTTGCTGGCCCCGGAAGCGCTCCTCTTCCTTTCTTTTCTGTTCCTGCGCTCGGTGTCGGGCCTTCTGTTCGGCTTTCGCCCTCTTCCTCTCCTCGGCAGCTACCCGTTCGGCTCGTTCTTGCTGAACCTCGCCTATGACCTCAGGCGGAATATCCACGACAGCCTTGCAACGGGGGCATCGGACTTTGCCGCCCGGCTTGACCAGGGCCTCAGAAACGCTCAACGTCTCACCGCACCGACACGGAAACTCAAAGGCCGCCATTTCTCGCCCCCCTGTCTTCAAAGGAGACCATTTCTTCATCTTCCTTCATCAGCCGTGATGCCACCACGCAACGGACCTCACACAGCAGCGTCATTCTTCGCCTCCCACTCTCAAGGGTGGCCACACCAGATACGTTATCCCGCCTGGGATGGCTACGACCAACCGCCCAGGTATCTGGTAGCGTCTCACTGGTCCTTCTTGAGCGCGCCGCTGCCTATGAATTCGATGTGTTCCTCCCCGCCTGAACTGGCCTTGATGCGCTTGATGACCAGCGTTCCGTGCCGTCCATCATCGAGTTCGAGTTCATACGACTCGCCGGGTTCTACCGTGCATTCCTTGGAGAGCTGTAAGCTCCCCTGCCAGCTACGGGGCCGCCCTCCGCTGCCAAAGACGCTGACCCAGCACTCGGCGTGCGAATCAATCACGTTATCTCCCTGCAACAGCCTGCAAGTATGGTGTTCCATACCGCCCTCCCCTGACCCTCGAACAGGTCCCTTAGCTTCCTCCGTGCTACTCCTCATCCTCCGTGTCCCGTCGGGGGCAATTGTAACGTGCAATGTTCCCATATCAAGCGTATTCTCCATACCGAGCGTGGGCCGGCCGCCCACGCTCAGCCGGCCGGAGGCCAGCGCTACGTAGCGCCGCCGTCCCGGCGGCTATCCGGCGGCGTCTCGCCACCGGATCAGCAAAGTTACCGAACTTCTGCGAGAGCACTCAGCCGTCCTGGAAAAACCTTTTGCTCGGTAGCGTTTGAGCGCCCTGGACGGACACACCGTCCGCGACGAACGACTATAATGCCCTTACAATCCCCAATAGAATCAACCGCAGAGGTCGCAGAGGACGCCGAGAACGAACCGATGGCACCCGAAAAGCAGGATTATGCGTCTTTCATCCATCCGTCTGCTCTGCGCTCTCGGCGCGCTCTGCGGTCAATGCCGTTTTGCTGGAAGTTCTTGCCATGGGAAGCCCAGCAGGACACCTGTACGACCTTCGAGGAGGAAGAAGAGGCGGACGCCGAGGACGAGGACGAGGAGGAGGGAAAGGACGTGCCCCGCCTGCGTAAGTCCTTGCAGAGCGGTATGTTAAAGCTCATCCACGAGATCGAACGGCTCCAGGCGAACGCCGCGGGAGAAAAAACCCACCCCGTTCACGTCCTGGACTCGAACTCCGGTTGACGTAAGTTCTTTGACAAGAAGGCGTTGGGGCATTACTGAGGGGTCGGAATGCGCGGCAGAAGCGGCCAAATCCGGCCAAAAACGGACACGACGGCAAGGCGGGTAACAGGGATGGACAGGATGGACAGGATAACGGAACGACAGGAAACCAGGGGGACGGCAACGGCCGGGCCGTTTTGAAGTCCGCATCATCCTGTGAATCCTGTGTATCCCTGTTGATGCCTTGTCTGAGTAACAAGGATGGACAGGATAACGAGAAGACGGCGAAGTAGGGGAACGGCAACGAACTCCAATTTTTATCCGCCGTACGGCGGACAAGATTCATAATTGGCGTCTGTGCCTCCGTGGTTCAATAGAAGTTTGACGTTATAGGGTTAGGTCCTCTGAGAAGAAGAACTCGCTCCTGAGCGAGCGGTGGCCGGCTTTTCGCAGCAGGAATGGCGGTGGCGGATTGATGAGCG
>DAOVRD010000113.1 GCA_030628375.1 Planctomycetota bacterium | reverse complement strand
TCCCCGATGTCAGGCCGTTCGCGCGCATCGAGGACTTCGGCGGCCGTGCGGACGACGACGCGGACGATGCAGAAGCCCTCGGCAGAGCCTGCGATGCGGCCGGGCGCGCGGGCGGGGGCGCCGTGCTCTTGGGCGAGGGCACCTACTACGTGGACCGCAAGGTGCTCATCACGTCCAGCGGCGTGGTCATCCGCGGGGCGGGGCGCGATAAGACAAAGGTCCTCATCCGCTACAACGGGACCGAGAGGCGCATCACGGACGGGATTATCACCTTCGCGGGCGGCGCGGACGGAGAGCGGCGCCCCCTGGCCGCGGACGCCCGGCGCGGCGACACGGACCTCAGCCTGGAGGACGTGACGGGCCTGGCCGCCGGCGATTACATCATGGTGGAGGCACGCGGCACGCGACGTTGGAGGTCGCTGATCGAGAGCCGCTGCCGGTTCACGCCGCGGCTCGTCATAGTGCGCATCGAGGCGATCAACGGGAACACGGTAACGATCAACCAGCCCTTGCGCATTGACTTCCCTGTCATTGATCAGGCGTCTGTCCGCACCATGGCCCTCATCGAACGGTGCGGCATCGAAGACATCTACCTCACGCAGGTCCGAAGGCAACCCCAGATCTGCACGGTGCTGTTCACACGCACGGTCAACTGCTGGGGCCGGCGCGTGAACGTGGACTGGACCGGCCGCATGCCCCTCTACGGCTCCCGCGTGAAGTGGATGGAGATCCGGGACTGCAAGTTCAACAACGCGCACGATATGGGCGGAGCCGGCACCGCCTACGTGGGATGGCAGTACGCATTCGACTGCCTGATGGAGAACGTCACCACCCGCAACATGCGGCACGCGCCCAACCTGGATTGGGCGTGCAGCGGCTGTGTGTTCCGCAACTCCACTTTCTACTACAGCGACGCGCAGACCCACTCCGGATGGTGCCACGAGAACCTGTTCGAGAACTGCGTGATCGTGGACCCCAGGGGCAGGCCCTCAGGCGGCGGCTCCTACGGCCATGGATTCTGGGCCACACCGCCTTCGGACAGGAGTCACGGTCCGAACGGCCCGCGCAACGTCTTCTACAACTGCGACATACAGAACTCCGGCGAGCATGTCGTCTTCGATGATGACATGGTCCCCTACGGCCCCACCGGCCTGGTCCTGGGAGGGATGAATGAGAACTGGCTCTTCTTCTACAACCGCGTCCTGAGCCGCGGACCGGCGATCCTTCTGCGGGGGGTCCACTTCGACCACATCATCAAGGGCAACGTGTTCGTAGTTGAGGACGACTTCGCGGCCGTGGTGGTGGAAGACCCGGCGCGGACCAGCGGCCTTGAACTGGTGGGCAACGTGTTCTATGGCGGCAATGGTGCTTTCGTTGCGGGCGGGGCATCGGCTCTGGTCCTCGACCAGAGCAACAGAATGCTGGAGAAGACCGATCGGGTCCCTCCCCGCCCTCAGCCCGAAGTGCCTTCGATCTACGAATGGCAAAGGACGGTCCCCAGGTAATCGGCGGGGCTTCCGACTGTAGCCCGAAGGAGACGAATACCTGCGGATGGTCCCTCCCCGCCGGCTCTGGGGGTGGGGAGTACTGATTCCAGAGGAGGGCCGATATGAAGCCCATCATCTTCCTGGTCATGCTGGCCGTGCTGGCGTGCTGGGCCGAGGGCGCCGAGTACTACGTCTCGAACCAGGGCAACGACGAGGGCCCCGGGGACTCGCCCGCCGCGCCATGGCGCACGATCGCAAAGGCAAACGCGGCGGTGGCGCCCGGGGACACCGTGCATATCCGCGGGGGGACCTATCGCGAAAGCATCGCGCCAGAGGCCAGCGGAACGGAGACGAACCGCATCACGTTCAGGGCCTACCCCAACGAAGCAGTGACGCTCACCGGCGTAAAGCGGGGCATCGTCATCAGCGATCGTGCCTACGTTACGGTAGACGGGATCGCATGTGACAAGACGGACGAATACGTATACCTGGACAACAGCCACCACATCTGGATCAAGAACTGCACCTTCGACCGCTCCTCGCAAACCGACGGATGGCCCGTTGGCGTGCGCTTCCGAAGGAATGCCCATCACAACCGGATCAGCAACTGCCGGATTGGCCGCGTCGGGTATTCAACCACCAATGACGACAAGGGCGGCGTGATGGACATCGCCAGGGGCAGCAATCATAACTTGATTGAGAACAGCACCATCTGCTACGGCGGTCACCACCTCATAGCAGTTATCGCCAGCTACAACATCATCCGGAACAACTACTTCCACAATGAGGAGTGGATGAGTGCTCCGCATCGTACGGAGACGGGCGGGAAGGCCGGCAATCGACACGTAATCATCGACAGCCGAGGGGATCGGAACATCTTGGAGGGCAATGTGTTCGCGTTCAGCGGCCTGCCGCCGGACCAGGACGGTTCTGCCGGCGTCTCCGTGAGGACATCCGGCAACATCGTCCGGCGGAACACCTTCTATGACAATGACATGTCCGGGCTGAACGTTTTCTCCTCGGGGAGACGACACGATGTGCGCTTCAACCACGTCTACCACAACGTGTTCTTCCACAACGCCTATGCCGCAAAGTCAACTTTTGCGCCATTCCTGAGCGGCTTTTCGCTGACCAAGCACGGTAGGGGGAGCATTACGGACGTCTCGATCATGAACAACATCTTCTGGCAGAACAAGGGAGACGTGGCGATCTCGTTCTACTACTGTGATCGCGCTCAGCAGTCGGTCAGTCACAACTGGGAGGAAGCCGGCCCGCCGTTGTTTGTAAACGATCAGGCGCCCGCCGACCCGCTCAGGCCGGGCCTCCTGGATTTCCGCTTGCGGGCGCGAAGCCCCTGCATTGACGCCGGCGGCTTCCTGACCCGCACTACGGCCGGTGGCCGGGGGACGGCCATCCCGGTTGCAGACGCGGGGTTCTTCAGCGACGGCTATGGCATTGTGGAGGGAGACCTGATCCAGTTGGAGGGGGAGATGAAGCGGCTGAAGATCGTGAAGGTTGATTACGACAGCAACGTAATCCAGGTCGAAGGCCCCGTCGCCTGGAAGGAGGGCCAGGGCGTGAGCCAGCCGTTCAAGGGGTCCAGGCCCGACATCGGCGTCTACGAGCAGTAGGCGGCCCGTAGAGGGACCGGCCTCCGCCGCTTCTCTCGCGTGCGGCACAGGCGCCCTGTAGCTCAGGCGCCCTCGCCTGAGTTCCAGCCCATCCGCCGCAGCCGAGGGCGGCTGCGCTACATTCGCATTCGACGTAGCGCCCTGTAGCTCAGGCGCCCTCGCCTGAGTTCCGGCCCATCTGCCGCAGCCGAGGGCGGCTGCGCTACATTACGAGCCGGGCCTCCGTCGCTCCTGTCGGAGCTTTGGAGCCTGCGGGGGCGGCTGAGCCACATTCTTCAACGGGCTGTTCGGGCCCCGCTGGCATTTTGACAGAATGCGCGCCGCACCCTATACTTCGGTCGCCTTTCGGACGGCCAAGCGTGGCCCGATTGCGGCCCTTGGCCCGCCATGCCTCTTTGCCATGCTTCGTGTGGGCAGTTGCGGTCTGAGCCTGTGGAGTTGGAGGCCTGTGCATGACGCTGCGTGCGTTCGTGGTGGGAGTCTTGCTTGTGGCCGGCTTCAGCTCGCTGGAGCCCTACTCGGGGTTCGGCCATGGCTGGGGCGGCTTCGGCGGCTCGACCTTCCCGGCCAGCGCGGTGTTGGTCCTGGTCGTGCTCTCTCTGGTCGTCAACGCGATCCTCAGGCTGGCGCGGCGTGGCTGGGAATTCAAGCGGTCCGAGCTGATGCTGGTCTGGTGCATGGTCACGGTCGGGACAACGTATCCTGCGGTGTACGGTCGGCACCTGTATGCCCAGATGGCGACCGGCCCGTACATGGCGCGGCGGGCCGATCTGGCGTGGGAGGAAGACGGCGCTCTGACCCACGCGCCCGAAGGGCTGGTGCTGAGCAAGAGCCCGAAGTCCGTGGCCGCCCGCCAGTACTTCGAGGGAAGCGACGGACGCGTGCCGTGGCGGCACTGGGTCGGGCCGCTGGGCAACTGGTTCCTGTTCTTCGTGCTCCTTTCGGTGGCCGTCCTCTGCGCGGTCGGCATTGCCAGGCGGCAGTGGTCGGAGTCGGAGCGTCTGATGTTTCCCCTTGCGCGCGTTCCCCTCGAGTTCAGCGAGGGGGGCGCGGAGGGCGGCTTCCTGCCCCGGCTGTTCAGCGAGAAGGGCTTCCAGATGGGCCTGATCTTCACGGGCGCCTTCCGCCTGCTCCGCGCGCTGCCGCTGTTCTTCGGCGGGACGAGCACCATACAGATAATGCTCCCGATGAGGCGGATTTTCGCAGAGACGCCCCTGGCTGCCATGAGCTTCGACGACATCACCTTCTGGCCCCAGGCCGTGGGGTTCGCGTTCCTGGTCCCGGCCGACGTGTCGTTGAGCGTGTGGTTCTTCTACTGGGTAGCCCGCATGGAACTGCTGGCCACGTCGTGGCTGGGCCTGGGCAACATCGGTGGCACCTACGGCTCCCTGATGGGGTGGCAGCAGGCGGGGGCTTACATCGCCATCACGGTCGGCATGCTTATCATGGCCCGACGCCATCTGGCCGCCGTATTCCTCAAAGCGCTCTGGCTGCGCTCGGCCGACGATTCGGCGGAGCCCATCCCCTACCGGCTCGCAGCATGGGGCCTGGTGCTCTCCCTGGCGGGCTGCGTTGCGTGGTACTGCTGGCACGGCATGGGAATCCTGGGAGGCACGATGGCCCTTGCACTGGTGATGTGCTGGTACGTCGTCTACGCCCGGATGGTCGCGCAGGCCGGCATCTACTCGGGCCGGACGGTATGGTCGTTGCCCAGAATGGTGAACGGCCTTACTGGTGGGCACGGACTGACCGGCCCGGGCGCCGTGATCGCGTCCATACAGGACACGTTGCTGGTGACCGGCGGCTCGGCCTTCCTGGCGCCGATGGCCATCAACGCGTTGCGCATCTCGGACGTCTTCCCGAAGCGCAAGCGGCGCTTGCTGGTGCCGGCCCTCATGGCGGCCTTCCTCGTATCGCTCGTCTGCTGCACGTATTGGGCGTTGGCGACGGCCTACGACATGGGCGCGCTCAACATGAGCGGCTCCTGGGCGCAGGTGCGCGAGCCGATCTGGCGATACAAGGCGGCCGACAGCATCATCCGGGGCTCGACGGAGTATTCCAAGTGCCACTGGGGGCCGTTGGCCATCGGCGCGGCGAGCATGAGCTTCCTGCTATTCATGCGCGCGCGGTTCTACTGGTGGCCCATCCACGGCATAGGCCTGCTGACGTGCAGCAGTTGGAATGCGCACCGGCTCTGGCTGCCTTTCCTGATGGGCTGGCTGGCCAAGGTAGGCATCATGAAGTACGCCGGTGGCAGGACGCTCCGCTCGGCGCGCTACTTCTTCATCGCCCTGATCCTGGTCGAGGCCGCCGTAGGCGGGCTATCCACGCTAATACGAATCGCCAGCAAGGGCCTCGTCCCCGGCTTCTGAGCGGCGGGGAGCCCGTCCACCTCCGCAAGCCGCTCACCGGGCGCCATCACGGCGGCATCGTCTGGGGCGGGCACGCTCCCCTTCCGTCGGCAGTAGTAGATGGTCCGGCGGCCTCGACTGATTACCTACGGAAAGGAGCGGCAAATCGCGACTGAGGTCGATAATGTCTAGGGCTGCGCGCCCCAGACGGCATGAACCTTCTTGAGCTCTTCCACCCAACAAGCGGTGATATCAGTCGTGTCTCGTCCAAGGCTCTGAGCCAGATCGAAAAACCCAGGACCTGGCTGCATGTCCCCATCCTTGTGAACCACAAGAGCCGTCATCATTCCGCGACCAGCCTGAGACTCTTCCGTCGAGATTTCTCCAAGGAAATGGAAGAAAGGTGAGTCATGCGGGCCGAACGAAATCGACTGTATCCTGGAGACGAGTTCGGAATACGGAATCATCCCGCGCACACGAGCACGTTCTGCGAGTATCTCTTTGGCTTCGCGCTTGGCAGCATTCCAGACTGCATCGTCATGTCCGTGGGGCATCCCGGTCTCCTGAGCGTCTTGCGGTTCGAAAGGGTTGCTTTCGGGGTCCAAGTCAAACGCCGTTGTGATCCTTGCGCCGGCCTGACCATCGCCCAAAGCTAGGCACATGAGCCGGGCGCTTCTGCGCGTCGGCTCCATGCCATTGTTAGATTGAGGCAGCCTATGCACACCCGAGGGCGACCGATCCGTTCCTCTTGACCCATATCCCGATCCTGCATCGGTCGAACGTGCATCCAGACAACACGGATCCACCGCGAATCGTCAGAGCAGATCCATCCGCTTTATAGAGTTCGGGTGTGCGAGACTGAGAGCACTTCACGAATCTTCCGTCTGGTGTGTATAGCTCAGCTTGTGTCCGCAAGGCGGCTGCGTCCGTGCGATGGATCTCGAAAAGGGTCTTCTCGCCCAGCTTGCAGACTGTCGCGCGGGCCGGGTGCTCAAGGATTAGACCAGCTCGTTTTCCGTCCTCGGTGAGGAACAAGCGCGAGCCAACGGCCTTCGCCAAATAGGTCCCGTCCGGATGGTAGATTGGGATCTGCGTTGTGAATCCCACGTCATGGGTCTGTAGCACTTCAATAAGGGGCAGGTTTTCATATTGCAGGATGATGGGAACGTTCACGAAGGTATTGGTTCCGAGCTCGAATGTGGGATGATTCTGGAAGACCAGATTCTCCATGAGCATGTCCTTTCGATTTGACCGCTTCCGTCTCGTGTCCAACCAGCGGTTCGACACGGTTGCTTTCCGGCTGCGGTGCGGAAAGGGTCGTTAACCGAGTGAGGGTTGTTCAACAGAGAATCAGACAGTTTTGGTGCCGATGCTCGGGCTCCAGGGGCAACCCCATCGTTGCGCTCCGCGTGGCTCCGCGCCTTCACTTCGCTCAGGGCTCAGGCCACGGTGCGGCGCTCGTACCTTTCCCTGGCCCTCCGTTCGCTGGCGCTTACGATACTATCCCATTCGGGGTGCCAGCGCAAGTGGTGCGTTAATTCGCCTTACGGCGAATCGTAGGTGGGGGTGAGAGTCTGAGAGTTCGGGCGGGGTCGGGGGCGTCAAGGGGTGTTGCGGCCGGGCCCTGGGCGCAATACCTGGCGAATGAGAGAGTACGGGCCGGCCAGCACTATGCAGGCGCCCTCGATGGCGATGCAAGGCCGGACCATTGACGAGGCCCGACGACCGTCTTACACTGCTGCCCTCAGAGGCCCAAGCAAAACGGATTGACCGCCGAGGACGCCGAGAACGCCGAGGGCAAGACTGGCCTTATCGCCTTGTCTCTTGAAATGCCTCTGCGAGCTTCCAGCCTTCGTAGCCGCGCCACTTCGGCGGAGTAGGCCTGCGCACTCTGCGGTTCATTCTGTTAGGCGTTCTTGAGTTGAGAAGACGGCGGCTGGGATGTGGGTGTTGGCGATCCTTTCTTGTGGCGTGCTGCAACATGCGGCCGGTCAGGGGGTACGGACATGAAGTTGCCGAAAGGCGTGAAAGCCGTCTGGGATGTGGAGAAGGCCCACCGCGAGTCAACGGACTCCCGCGAGCGCGTCTGCATCAACGGCCTGTGGCGTTGGCAGCCGGCCGGGGGCGCTCCGGAGTCGGTTCCCACGGAGGGATGGGGCTATCTGAGAGTGCCGGAAAGCTGGCCGGGGGGTGACAGAGGGCGGGGCGGCTCCCGGGTTTTCTTCGCAAGTCGCACCTGGGGTGATGGGGCGCTGAATAACATCACGGCGGCCTGGCAGCAGCGCGAGATCACCGTCCCCGCCGAGTGGGCCGGCCGTCGCATTCTGCTGGCCACGGAGAACCTCAACTCGTTCGCTGCGGTATACGTGGACGGGCAGAAGGTCGGCGAAATGCGCTATCCGTGGGGAGAGGTGGACCTGACCTCGGCGTGCCGCCCGGGCTCAACGCATACGCTCAGCATGTTGGTCGTGGCTATGCCCCTGCAGGCCGTCATGCTGTCGCACAGCGACAGCGCTTCGGCCAGGGAAGTGAAGGGCACGGTGGCCCGAAAGGGCCTCTGCGGCGACGTCTACCTCGCAGGCGAGCCCCAGGGCCCGCGCATCAGCGACGTCAAGGTGGACACCTCGGTGCGCAGGTGGCAGATAACGTTCGACACGGCGTTGGAGGGCCTGGAGCCGGAAGTCCAGTATGGCCTCCGCGCGACGCTCAGGGACGGCGAACAGACGGTCGAGGAGTACACGAGCAGGCCCTTCCACGGGAACGATCTGGCGAAGGGCCACATCCTATTCACGGAGCACTGGCGGCCCGAGAAGCTTTGGGACACGCATACGCCCGAGAACCAGTACGACCTGAGCGTTGCGCTGCTGGATGCCGAGGGAAACGTGCTGGACGAGGCGTTGCCGGTGCGGTTCGGCTTCCGCGAGTTCTGGATTGACGGGCGGGACTTCTACCTGAACGGCACGCGCATCTACCTGTCGGCCATCCCGCTGGACAACGGCCAGATGAGTCCCGCGATGGCAAGCTATGAGGGCACCAGGGCCACGTTGCAGCGTTTCAAGAGCTTCGGCATCAACTTCGTCTACACGCACAACTACGGCTGTGAGCCGGGGAGGCATCTGAGCTTCGAGGAGGTGCTGAAGGCGGCCGACGACGAGGGGATGCTCTTGTCCTTCTCGCAGCCGCACTTCTCACACTACGACTGGGACGAACCCGACGCCGACGAGACGAACGGCTATGCGCAGCACGCGGCCTTCTACGTGCACGTGGCGGGTAACCATCCGTCGGTCGTCTGCTACTCCACGAGCCACAACGCCACCGGGTACGCCGAGGACATGAACCCGGACATGATGGACGGCATCCAGTGTCCCCGCGACCCGTGGGCCATGCGAAACGCCCTCCATGCCATGCGCGCGGAGGCCATCATCAGGAAGCTTGACACGAGCCGCTTCGTCTACCACCACGCCTCGGGCAATCTGGGCACGATGCACTTGAGCAACTTCTACGCGAACTGGACCCCGATCCAGGAGATGTCCGACTGGTTCGGGCACTGGGCCACGATGGGCGTGAAGCCGATATTCACGTGCGAGTACAGCGTGCCCTTCATGTGGGACTGGGCGATGTACCGCGGGTGGTACAAGGGCAAGCGGGAGTTCGGCAGGGCCGTGGTCCCCTGGGAGTTCTGCATTGCCGAATGGAACACCCAGTTCCTCGGCGATCGCTCTTACCAGATCACCGAGGAAGAGAGGGAGAACCTGCGCTGGGAGGCCGAGCAGTTCCGGGAAGGCCGTGCCTGGCAGCGTTATGACTATCCCAGCAACCTGAACACCCAGGCGCTCGAAGATCGCTATCGGGTGGTGGCGATGCACCTCAAAGACAACTGGCGCGCCTTCCGCACCTGGGGCATGTCGGCGAACTCCCCGTGGGACTACGGGAACTACTGGAAACGGTCGGACCGATTCCCCAGGGGCGGCAGGCAACCGGAGGGGCAGATCAATTGGGAGGATCTACAGCGACCGGGGCCCCGCCCGGTCTACGTAAGCGAGCAGGAGGCGCGGGCGCAGCTTGCCTTTGACCCGTCGGGCCATCGGTCCACGGCCACGCTGGCGGCGCAGGCCCTCTACCGCAGCAACATGCCGCTGCTGGCCTACATCGGCGGCAAACCGGGGGCCTTCACCAGCAAGGACCACAACTTCCTGCCCGGCCAGAGGGTCGAGAAGCAGCTCATCGTCATCAACAACTCGCGGGAGCCGGTGACGTGCGACTGCCGCTGGTCGTTCGGCCTGCCCAAGGCCGCGACCGGCAGCGTGAAGGTCACGCTGCCTACGGGCCAGCAGGAGCGCGTGCCGCTGACGTTCGAGCTTCCGGCCGACCTGGCCGCGGGCCAGTATGAGATCAGCGCCACGGTCGAGTTCAGCACGGGCGAGACGCAGGAGGACGCGTTCGCTATCGACGTGCTGCCGCAGCCCGAAGTGGTCGAGCTGGCCGGGCAAACGGCCCTTTTCGATCCGAAGGGCGAGACCGCCGAGTTGCTGAAAGCCATGGGCATTGAGTGCATTACGGTGGACGCGGAGGCCGACCTCTCGCCGTACGACACCCTCGTCATCGGCAAGGGCGCCCTGACGCTCGACCGGCCGGCGCCGGACATGTCGCGAGTACGCGACGGGCTGAAGGTGGTCATCTTCGAGCAGACCGGCGAAGTGCTCGAAAAGCGGTTCGGGTTCCGCGTCGCGGAGTACGGGCTCCGTTGGGTCTTCAAACGCGTTCCGGACCATGCGCTCCTGGCCGGCATAGATGACGCCCATCTGTGGAACTGGTGCGGCGAGGCGACCATCTTGCCGGGGACCCTCGATTACGAGCGGACCCCCGAGTTCAACCACGTGCCGACTGTCAAGTGGTGCGGCATAACGGTCACGCGGGCCTGGAGGTGCGGCAACCGCGGCAACGTGGCCTCCGCCCTCATCGAGAAGCCGGCCTGCGGCGACTTCCTGCCCATCCTCGACGGCGGCTATGCCCTCCAGTACACGTCCCTGATGGAATACAGCGAGGGCCAGGGCATGGTCCTGTTCTGCCAGGCGGATGTGACCGGGCGCACGGAGGCGGACCCGGCCGCCGAAGCGCTGGCACGCAACATCCTCCGATACGTCTCGCAGTGGCAGCCAACGCCAAGGCGGCAGGCCGTCTACGTCGGAGACGCCGCCGGGAAGGCGCATCTGGAGTCCGCGGGGCTTTCGGTCGGCCCCTACGCCGGCGGGAACCTGCCGGCCGACCGAGTCCTCGTCGTGGGGCCGGGCGGCGGGAAGGAACTGACCAGTGAGGCGGCGGCCATTGGCGACTGGCTGGGGGCGGGCGGCCACGTCCTGGCGGTCGGACTGGACGGCGAGGAGGCAAACGCGTTCCTGCCGATCGAGGTCCGCACAACGGTGGCGGAACACATTGCAGCCTACTTCGAGCCCTTCGGCGCCGGCTCGCCGGTTGCCGGCGTCTCACCGGCCGAGGTCCAGAACCGCGATCCGCGCGATCTGCCCCTCGTCTCGGAGGGCGCGACCGTCATCGGCAACGGCGTGCTGGCCACGTCCCACGACGGACGCATCGTCCTTTGCCAGCTCGCCCCCTGGCAGTTCGACTACAGGGGCGAGAAGATGAACGTGAAGCGGACTTTCCGGAAGGTCTCGTGCCTGCTGACCCGGCTTCTGGCCAACATGGGCGCGGCGGGTCAGACGCGGATTCTTGAGCATGTGTCCCGGCCGGTCCGAGAGGGCGAGACGCGGTGGCTGGACGGCCTCTACCTGGACGTGCCGGAAGAATGGGACGACCCCTACCGCTTCTTCCGCTGGTAGCGACAAAGCCGGTCCGGGCACCACGCTACCAAAGTCACATAGCCATCGTCATTGTGCTCTTTTCAGGCCCTGTGAAAGGCATGAACGCCATGTTCGAACACGTGATCGTGGACGCAGACGGACCCGAGAACCCGCACGTCAAGATGGTCGGCGACATCAACGCCGACGGCCGGGACGAGCTGGTGGTGGCCAGCAGCGCCGGCGGACCGCTGGTCTGGTACGACCTGGCCGACCTGAGCCGCCACGAGATTGCGCCCGCCGGCAAGTGGAGTTGCGAC
>DAOVRD010000182.1 GCA_030628375.1 Planctomycetota bacterium | reverse complement strand
GTCGTGGTTGGCTTCGGCGGAACGGGTCCGGGATATATCCGGGGGGTTTTCGAAGCCGGCAGCGTGAAGTGCATGGACGTCATTGCCGTGCATAGCTACGGAGAATTGACCCAGCCCTTCGGGCGGATGGCGAACCTGGCCGAGGCCGTCAACGGCCACGTCAAGCAGTTCGGCTCCACCGGCCGGGTCTGGCACACCGAGCAGGGCACCCGGTGTGACGGCGTGGGCTACCGCCCCTCCCAACAGACCGAGGAGCAGTGCGCCGTCAACGTCGTCCAGAGCTACCTCTCGGCACTTGCCACCGGAGTGGAGAAGTTCTTCTGGTTCAGCGCACAGACCACTCCCTCCTACGGCTTCGCCGTCTTCTACGAGAACTACGTGCCGCGTCCCAGGCTGGTCGCGGTGAACGGTCTGGCACGCGTGCTCAAGGGACGGCGCGTCACCGGCAGGACGGAGCTGGGCGACGGGCGGGTCGCCTGTGTGCTGATGGACGGCGAGGCCGGAGCAGCCGCAGCACTGTGGAACCTGAGCGATGCGATGACGGTCCGTCTGCCGGCAGGGACTCAGGCGACCTGGGCGGACATGCTCTGCAATCCCATGGAGACCCGGAGCCCGACCGCCCCGATGGAACTGCGAATGGGTCGGCCGCTGTACGTCCTGACCGACAGACCCGGAGTCGAGCGACTGACGCGGATCCTCAGGCAAGCCGACGTGAGCCCGCCCATGCCGGTGGAGGTGGCAGCCGCGCGCACCGCCGACGGCAGGCTTGAGATCGCACTGCGCAACGAGGGCGCTCGGAACCTCGACCTGCGAGTGAGCGTGCGGGCGGGAGACCTCTTCGCAGGGGCGGTCCAGGCCGTGGGCATTGCCGACCTTGCTCCCCAGGAGACGTGCAAGGTGACCTTCAGACCCGCCAGAGCACCGGCTGCCGGCACGGAGGTCCCGGTGACCGTGGAAATCGAACTCGGCGGCCACGGGATTCGCACAAGCATCAGCAGACACAGGGTGCGGTTCTGAGCAAGACGACACGAGCAGCCTGTTGAAAAACAAACAGTTTCCAGAATACTCAATAACTGAGCGCTCCAGACTGCCGTATCTGTGTGGCTCAGGCGCCCTCGCCTGAGTTCCGGCCATTCCCATCCGCCGCAGCCGAGGGCGGCTGCGCTACATTACGAGCCGGGCCTCCGCCGCTCCTGTCAGCGCTTTGGAGCCTGCGAGGGAGGCTGAGCTACATTTCTCAACGGGCTGCTAAATGGCTGAGCTACTCCTGGGGATAGATGTCGGGACGTCGGGCGTCAAGGCAGGCGTGTTCGACGCCGAAGGACGACTCCTGGGCCTCGGCCGCTCCTCTCACAGCGTGGACAGCCCGCATCCCGGCTGGGTTCAGTGCGACCCGGCGCTCTGGTGGCGCGGCATCCTCAAGTCCGTCGCCGGGGCCTGCGGCGAGGCGCGCGTTGCCGGCCGCGACATAGCCGCAGTAGGCGTTGACGTGCTGTTCCCCACCATTGTGCCCATGGCGGCCGACGGTCGCGCCGTCCATCCGGCCATCCTCTATTGCGACCAGCGAAGTATCGCCCAGGTGCGGGCGATAGAGGAAACCGTGGGCCGCGGGGAGTACCAGCGCATCACCGGCAACATGCTGGTGCCGGGCAACTGCGCCGCCACCAGCATCGCGTGGCTGCGCGACGAACAACCGAAAGCCTACGCGGCCGCTGACACGATAGGATTCGCCAACACCTTCGTCACATCTCGCCTGACGGGGGACTTCTTCACGGACCCGAGCATGGTTGCCGTCTCCGGCCTGGTGGACATCGGCGATCCCTGGCAATGGTCAGAGGACATGTGCGACAGGCTGGGCATTGACCCGCGTCGGCTGCCGAAGATCGCCGGCGCCGCGCAGGTCGTCGGCACGGTCACCGTGGACGCCGCCGAGCAGACCGGACTCGCGGCCGGCACGCCCGTCGTGTGCGGCGCGGGTGACGTGCCCGTGTGCGCGGTCGGTGCCGGCGCACTGTCGCCCAATACCGTGACCTACGTTGCGGGCTCGACGGACTGCGCGTCCCTTGCCATGTCTCGACCGACGACGGATCTGCGGTGGGTTAACACCGCCTATGTGCCGCGCGGCACGTGGTTCGGCATAGGGACGACCAGCGCCAGCGGCGTTTCCATCGAGTGGTTCATCAGGGAGTTCCTGGGCGAAAGGGGCCCGGCCGGGCTGCGGATGGTGACGGAACTTGCCGCGTCTTCGCCGCCCGGTGCCAATGGCGTCCTCTTCCTACCGTATCTTCAAGGCGAGCGGACGCCCGTGTGGGATCCGATGGCGCGCGGACTCTTCATCGGGTTGACCAGCAGGACGACTCGCGCTGACCTGGCACGGGCGGTGTTCGAAGGGACATCGTTCGCGTTGAGGCAGGTGATGGAGTGCACGGACACCGTCGCGGGGCACGCGGTGAAGGAGATCCGCGCGGTGGGCGGCGGGACCAGGAACGATTTGTGGAACCAGATCAAGGCCGACGTTCTCCAGCAGCCGCTGGACGTGCTGGAGTTCCAGGAGACGGGCACTTTGGGCGGCGCTTTGCTGGCGGGCGTGGGCACGGGGGTCTACGGGTCGTTCGAGGACGCCATCGCCGTAGCGCGCAGCGCCGGCGGTGCGAGGACCGTCGAGCCCGACTCATCGCGTGCCGCCCTCTACGACGAGCTGTTCGACCTCTACGAGAGAACCTACCCGCAGATACGCGACATCGCCCACGGCCTCGGGGGGAACGCCTGACGCATGGCGCGACGCCAGGCGGTCGGCTGCAGGCTGGAGACTGGAGGGCATCCGGGGCCGGTCGCCGTGGCCGTACCTCAACGCCTGGGGCCTACAGCCTCCAACCTGACACCGGAAGGCAGTTCCGGCGCCCGCGCGGGCCAAGTATGCGTTCCGCTGATGCCGCTGCAGGCCTCGTTACTTTCTCAGCTCGAACTCCAGCGTGCCGAGATCCAGCGGCTCGTCACTCCATCCATCAGGCACCCCGGGGACCTCGAAATCGTAGCTCGCGTGCCCTCTGATGATACCGTCACGGTCGCGCGGGCGCAGCTCATACAGGCTAGCTCTGAGCGTATAGGGGCCGGGGCGGACATCCTCGATACGGAAGGTCCCGTCGCTCTCAGCTTTGTTCCCGAATCTCATCCCTGCGGCCCCAGGCCCGCGCGTCTCATCGTCCCTGGGAAACATGTGGACGGTGGCGTAACCCACTGGCAGAGGCCCACCAGTGGGCATGACGAGCCGGCCAATCACCGGTCGTCCCACGCCGCCCAGGTCGACCTGGTGGGTCTCGCCGGGCGCTACTACGACCGATACATCCTGTGTTCTGGCCCACATGCTGCCGTTGCGGTCCCCATGCACCTTGATTGCCTGGTAGATGCGCCACTCGCCCGGGGCGACCATCCCAAAGACGAAGCGCCCTTCGGCATCGGTCATCGACCAGTTGTTGCGCAAAACCGTGGGCGTTTCACGGTCCACTGGGGACCGCGCCAAGTCACACTCCATACGGATGGGCTCGTGAGCGCCAGGCGCCCGGCCGATGAGGAGCCGGCCTTCGACCTTGCCCCAGGGCTGAACCGTTATCTCCGGCGAGGCCGCCAGTTGCCTGGGCGTAACCTCAGCGTAGCCGTAACCATGCCGCACAACGATCAGGTATCTGAGAGTCGCGTCCCTGATAAGACCTGGCGGCATCTCAAGCATCCAGCGAAGCTCCCCCAGCTTCGGCTTCCGGAAGGAGAAGCGCCCGCCCGAGTCTGTGCGCGCAGTCCTTCTGTCCTCGGCGTTTATGCGATCACCGCCGTTCCAGATCTGCACGCTGTTGTACGGCAGGCAAAGCACCACCTCGGCATCGGCCAAAGGGGTCCCGTCGGGGAGAACGACCCTTCCCCGCAACTCGTCAGATTCCCCGGCAACTCCAGGCAACTCCTCGGCCGAAGGGACCTGTGACGTGCCAGTCTGAGAAATGGCAGCCCTGACTGCCTCTGCCGCCTCCGCCCGGAGCTGCTCGTACTGAGGGCTCAGCCGATCGTCCACGTAGACGGTCCCACCGCGCCGGACCGTCCCACGCAACGGAGCTATCTCGCCGATGCTCTCACAGCCCCGCAGATCGACCCGGGCTAAGCTGTCCAGCCCGGCAAGAGGCGAGATGTCAGATATGCTAGGGCACCCCTTCAGATCCAAGTCGGTCAGCTGGATCAGTTCGCCCAGAGGAGAAATGTCGGAAACGCCGTCACACTGGAACAGCCGCATGGCCGAAAGGTTTCTCAGCGTCGCCAGGGGTGACAGGTCGCGCACGCCAGCGCACCGGATCATCCTCAGGTGTGTCAGTTGGGTGAGATTCGCGACCGGCGAAAGATCCGAGATCCCCCTGCATCCCGTCAACTTCAACCGCCGCAGATTCGCCGCACCTGCGAGCTCGGACAGATCAGTAAGGCCCTCGGCCTCCGAGATGAACAGCGAGCGGAGGCTCGTCAGCTCCGTCATGGCCGGCAGCCTTGAGACCTTCGGCAGATCCATCAGCGCCAGGACGGACAAGTTCCGCAACTTGGACACGGCTGAGACATCGGCAAGCCTCTGGCATCTCTGAACCTTCAGATCCGTCAGGTTGACAAGGTCGCCGAGCGGGGACAGGTCCGTTACCTGATCGCACCGGAAAATCCAGAGGGATCGCATCCCCTTCAGCGTTGCGAGAGGACCAACATCATGGATGTCCCGGGCCCCGCCCACGCACAGATGACGCAGACCCTGGAGCCTTGTGATTGCGGACAGATCAGGAAGCCCGGCTGACGGGGTGATGTGCAGGGACGTGACGCGGTGAAGTTCCTCGAGCTTCGCCATGCCCTCCAGAGCCCGGCATCCGAGCCAGACGCTGAGCCGTGCCGATGGTTCTCTGAGGGCCGCTTCCAACGCCGCCAGATCGGCAGGGCTGCGAACTCGGATTCCTGCCAATCGAGGGGCTTCACCGTCCAGGCTCAAGTACACACGGGGGCCTTCTTGCCTGAACTCAAGGCGCTCTCCTCCTGAGTACCACCACCACAGACCCATGCCGATAGGTATCCACTCTCCTGGGCGGTTCTGGCTGACGTGGACCCGGCCATCAAGTGCGCGCACGCGGACCCTTCCCCCGGCGGGCAGGTCACGTGCCAACGCGCCCGCCCGTATCGTCTCAGGCCTGCCGATCTTGACCAGGCCTCCTTCCACCTTCCAGGCCATTCCTGTCAGCTCGCATATCCGGCCGAGGACGTTCTTCAACGTTGTCTCAGTCGCCAGAGTCACCGGCGCCCCATCTGGCGGAAGGTCTTCGCGGATGACGACAATCCCAACTCCCGTGACCGCCTGCAACATTGCCGCGAGATCGGCCAGCGGTGTATTCGAGAAAGTGATGTTCACCATGGAGTCCAGACGGTCGTCGATGGTCTCGGCAGTCGTCACGGCAGATTCGCCCGACCTTGGCACCGCAGCTTCCCCAGTCGCGCTCTCGGGCTCCTCACCGAGCACCTGCTCGATCACCGGGCCGCTCACGACGAACGGCCACTCGTGCTGTTCGCCGGTCTCGGCCGTCTCGCTGGTCGCCTCTGCCGCAACCCTCGCCATCGGCACAATGCAGGCTACCATCAGTGCCACCGCCGCCAGCGAGGCGATTAGCTTGAGCCGCGCGTGTTTCCAGGACGGCCTCTCCAGGTGTTCCAGCCGCTGGCGCAGGCGGCTGGCACTCTCGAAAAGCCCCAGGAGCCCCAGACCTGGCCTCTCGCGTCCGAAGATCATGCTCCGGGCTGCGTGCGCGAGGGTCTCCCGATACTCGGAGGTCCGCTCACGAAGGAGCCGGGACACGCTGGCGTCGCAGCAAAGCTCCCGCAGGTGGCGAAGCTGTCTCCCCGCCAGCCACACGGCCGGATGAAACCAGAAGGCGACCTGCACCAGGGCCTGCGCCGTGTTCATCACCAGGTCGCCACGCTTCACGTGGGCAAGCTCGTGAAGCATGATGTGCTCCATCTGCAGCGGGGATTCCACCTCGCACGCGGCCTGAGGCAGGAGCAGCACCGGCCGCAAAATGCCGAAGACCGCAGCGCTCTTCACCCCTTCGGTGACAACGACGCGGGGAACCCGCCGCAGACCGATCCTGTGAGCACAGCGCGCCAGCACGTTTACGATCCAGTCGGGTGCGCTCACCGTCGCATCGGCCAGGATCAGCGTGCGCAGCTTGAGCGCGCGAACGATGAGCCAGGCGAGAAGCAGGACACTCGCGGCACCGCTCCCCAGCATCCCCCATGCCTTGGCAGAAAGGGATGCACTTGCCGCTGCCTCCGCCGGCGCGGCGGCCGCCGCAAGTGGTTCGGCCGGAGTATCCGCTGACACAGCACGCGGGAGGGGCTCGAAGTACGCGGGCTCTACCGGCGCGGCAATCTCTACCGTGTCAGGGGCAACCAGGGGGGCCGCTTGCTGGCTGGCCGGGAGCACGCGGCCAAAGACGCTGCTGGGAAGGGCAAAGGTCGGCGGAATGAAGAGCTTCACCAGCACCAGGGCCCACAGGGCGTAGCGCACCTGGGGCCAGCCGCGCCGCCGGAGCACCAGGTCAATGAGCCACACGACCAGCGCGAGCAGCGCCACCTGCCACGCCATCGCCGCCACCCACGACCACCAGCGGCCTCCCATGCTATTCAACGTCTGAATCATTGTCGGCCCCCTCTTCCTCTCTTCCCTCCAGGGCGTCCGTCAGCTTCTGTCTTTCCCCCTCCGAGAGCGCTTCCTCTTCGACCAGGAAGTGCACTAGCGGCCCGAAGGCACCCTCGAAAGCCTCACCGACCACCGACTGAAGCGCCGCCATGCGGGCCTTGCGCCTGGTGAGGATGGGCTCGTAGAAACTGACGTTGCTCCTCTTGTACTCCTTGATGGCTCCCTTCTCCTCCAATCGGGCAAGCACCGACCGAGTGGTGGTGTAAGCCCAGGCGACCTCCTCCGGGAGCCTCGCCTCGATTTCCCGTGCTGTGGCCGGCCAGTCCTGCCACAGTGCGTTCATCACGTGCCATTCTGCGCTTGTAAGCTTCATTGGTTGCCTCCTCGTGCCATGACTCCCGTAAGTCTACTACACACCTAGCAGCATGTCAAGAGGGTAATGTGAAGTACGCTGAAATGTCGCCACCCGCGTCGCCGGCATGCTTGCCAACTCACGTCCGGTTCGCTACTCTCCTCCTCGTGCGTCATCTCTTCCGCCGATAGACCTCGGATAGCTCGAGACGCCTTCGCTCGGATTGCGGCTGGGCGGCTGCGGCGATGCGCTTGACGTCCCGCGTGCAAGGCAGTGGGCAGCAACGCCCTCCCCTCCTCCAGAGAGGCCGGAGGCGGTGGATTTCCTCGTCGGACAGCAAGCCCGCCATGAGGCCGGCAAGCTTGATTGGCTCCGGTGGTTCTGCTATTGTAGGCGCTTCGGTTCCCGGGCAGGATCGAGAGCTTCTCGGGCGTCCGGCCCGTTTCCGCACCGCCGGGATACCACCGTTCGACCCTCCGGGTCTTCCACGCATGTAGACGGCAGAAAGGAACGTGTAAATGGGTGCAGAGACTAAGAAGCGCATCTATTTCTTCAGGGAGGGCGAAGCCGACGGCCGCACCGAAATGAGGGAGCTCCTCGGAGGCAAAGGCGCCAACCTGGCCGAGATGTCCAACGTGGGCCTCCCCGTGCCGCCGGGCTTCACAATCACAACCGAAACCTGCCGCGACTTCTACACCAGTGGCAAGCAATGGCCCGAAGGCCTGGAAGAAGAGCTGGACCAGAACATCGCCAAGCTGGAACAGACCACCGGACGGAAGCTCGGAGATAGGGACGACCCGCTGCTGGTGAGCGTGCGCAGCGGGGGCGCCGTCAGTATGCCGGGCATGATGGACACGGTCCTGAACCTGGGCCTCAACGACGAGAGCGTCCAGGGCCTGACCAGACAGAGCGGCGACGAGAGGTTCGCCTGGGACTGCTACCGCCGCTTCATCCAGATGTTCGGCAATGTCGCCATGTTCATTCCGAACAGGCATTTCGAAGTTGTCCTGACCGCGCAGAGAGAGAAGGCCGGCGTCCAATACGACGGCCAGCTCGGTGCGGAGCAGTTCAAGGAGATCGTCCAGGAGTTCAAGAAGATCTACAAAGAGAACACCAACGAGGAGTTCCCCACCGACCCGAAGGAGCAGTTGCGCCGGGCCATTGACGCGGTGTTCGGCTCGTGGAACAACCCGCAGGCCATCCGCTACCGCG
>DAOVRD010000262.1 GCA_030628375.1 Planctomycetota bacterium | reverse complement strand
CGTGACCTGCCCGTGATCCGGGGTTTCTACGGTGACGCGGAAAGCAAGGCGTTTGACGTTTATCGGTTGGCTGGCCAGCTCGGTTCATTACCGATCACGGTGTTGAAGAAACTACACACCGGCGTCCTGGAGATGTACGTCACCTGGGTGGTGGCCGGCATGGCAGCCATAATCGCGCTGTTGTTCCTGCTGCGATAGGAGTCGGAGATGTCGGAAACGCTGCTTATCCTCTACGGCGTGATCTGCTTCATGCTCGTGGCGGCGTTAGTGGCGGTCGAGACGCGAGATCTGCTTTCGAGCGTGTTGTGCTTGGGTGCGGTAGGGTTCGGTCTGGCTGTGGTTGATCTGATCGTGGGTGCCCCTGACCTCGCACTGACGCAGGTGGTGGTCGAGATATTCGCGGTCGTGCTGCTGATTCGGACCGTGGTGGCCAGGGAGGATACGACCAGGGAGTTCATCCGCGACACGCCCCACGTGGCCGCCATGGGGGCCATGATTATGGGAATCCTTATTGGCGCCTACGTTTGTTTTCAGCAACTGACCCCGTTTGGCGATCCGCCCATGGTAATGGGCGCCAGCTACATGCGAGCGGCGGAGGAGGCGGGCGCCACGAACCTGGTGACAGCAGTGCTGCTGGATTTCCGGGCTTACGATACTCTTGGCGAGGCCACAGTGATCTTCGCAGCCATTATGGGATGTTATGCTCTTCTGCGGACCAGAGGAAGGAAAGAAGAACATGAAGGGCATGACGCTGATAGTTAAGACGATGACGGCCTTGCTGATAGGCTTCATCCTGCTTTTTGGCGCCTATGTGATCCTGACCGGTCACCTTTCGCCCGGGGGCGGCTTTGCCGGCGGCGTTATCTGCGCGGCCGGACTGCTGCTGGTTGTCCTGGCGTTCGGGGCTGACATAGTACGAGAAAGAATGGGCCATAGGATGGCCCTGCTCTGGGAAACCCTCGGGGCGATCGGCTTCCTCGCGATCGCGGCGCTTGGGTTCATAACAGGGACGTTTTTCGCGCATTTCGTTCGGCACGGTGCAGGGTTCAGGCTATTCACCGGCGGCTCCATTCTGTACTCGAACCTGGCCATCGGCCTGAAAGTCGCGGCGGGCCTCTTTGGCGCGTTCCTGATGCTTGCCGCGTTTCGCGAGACGGAGCGCACCGACCGAGGCGAGGACGGAGGGGACTGATCATGCTCCACGCGGTACTGCCATTCGTGTTGTGTTTGGTCCTGTTCATCATCGGCCTCTATGCCATCTCCGTGAAAAAGAACCTGATCAAGGTCATCGTAGGCGTCATCATCATTCATAATTCGGTCAACCTGTTCCTGGTGCTCATTGGTTATCGTGTGCCCGCGACGGGCAGCGCCATAGCACCCATCATTACACCGCAGATGGGTCGCGATGCCATGGACGTGCGAGAGCTGCTGAGCCACAGCGTTGATCCGGTGCCGCAGGCGCTGGTGCTTACTTCCATCGTTATCGGGCTTGCGGTCGTGGCGCTGATGGTGGTGATGGCCCTGAGACTGCATCAGAAGTACGGTACGTTCGACTTGACCGAGATAAGCAAACTCAAGGGCTAACGGCCGGGAGGACCTGCAGTGGCGTTCTTGCTCCCGCTTTCGGTTATTATACCGCTCGGGGCTGCTTTCCTGATCCCGCTGGCGCAGTTGATCCGCAGCAAGAAGGGATGCCCGGCCGGTGAGGTGATCGCCCTCGCGGCAACCGCTGCCCTTGTTGTGATCAGCCTGTGTGGTCTTGCCACCCGCCGGACGGTCACCACCTGGATCGGAGGCTACGAAGCTAAGTCCGAGCTGCTCGGGCTGACGGGAACGACACTGCCCCACACCAGCGAGGGGGAGGCGGACCCCGCACGACCCCGGGGGGTCGTGATCGAGCAGGCAGTGCCTGGCAGTGCGGCGGCTGAGGCGGGGTTGCAGGAAGGGGACATTATTACGGGCTGGAAGCTCCCGTCAGATAAGCGCTTCGGGCCGGTGTGGAGCATGAACGAACTGCGGCGGCAGAATGCCGCGCTTGAGCCGGGCAGCATTATGATCCTCCAGGTGGAGCGAAATGGCAGCACCCTGGAAGAAGCAATCAAGGCGGGCAAGTCCGTCGCCGGCATCGCTATGGTCGGCGACGGTCTAACACGGCTCCTGCTGGTTATCATCGGCGTGGTTTCTTTCACCGCCGTGCTTTTCTCGCTCAGCTACATGCGGACGTACACCAAGCTCTCCCTCTACTACAGCCCGCTGATGCTGATGATCGCCGGCATGAACGGCATTGTGGTGAGCGGCGATCTGTTCAACATCTACGTATTCCTCGAGGTGGCGGCGGTGTCAAGCTACGCGCTTGTCGGTTTCGGCGTCGAGAGCGAGGAACTGGAGGCTTCGTTCAAATACCTGGTGCTCAGCGCCGTGGCCAGCGCCTTCATCCTGTTGGGCATCGGCATCGTCTATAGTCTGCGAGGCACGCTGAACCTGGCGCAGATAGCGGAGTTCACCCAATTCGCAAAGCCCAACGACGCCATGTGGCTGGCACTGGCCTTCTTTGTGGCCGGCTTCGGACTCAAGGCGGCGATGGTGCCCTTCCACGCCTGGCTGCCGGACGCACATCCCTCGGCGCCGGCGCCCGTCTCCGCGATGCTCTCCGGACTTCTGATCAAGGCCAGCGGAGTTTACGTGCTGGCGCGTCTGGTCTTCAACGTGATGGGCGTCAGCACTGCGGTGGCCTATGTGCTGATGACTATGGGCATGCTTTCCATGCTGGTGGGAGTTCTCCTGGCTGTCGGGCAGTGGGACTTGAAGCGCCTGCTCGCCTACCACAGCATTAGCCAGATGGGCTACGTCGTGCTGGCGTTGGGGGTTGGTGTGGAGGTACTGGCCAAGCAGCCGGCGTCGGCACTCGGGGTCCCCCCGGTCGCCGCCCTCGCCATCTTTGCCGGCCTGTTCCACTTGCTCAATCATGCCATGTTCAAATCGCTGCTGTTCCTGTGCTCCGGTTCGGTGGTGCACCAAACGGGAACTCGCAATCTGAAAGAGCTGGGTGGGCTGAGCCAGCGGATGCCGCTGACGTGCTTTTTCACGCGCGTCGCTTCGCTGAGCATCGCCGGTGTGCCACCGTTCAACGGCTTCTTCAGCAAGCTGCTGATAGTCATTGCAGTGGTCTGGGCCGGGCATTGGTTCCTTGGCGGCTTGACGGTTCTCGTAAGCTTCCTGACCCTTTTGTCTTTCATAAAGGTGCAGCGCTACGTGATACAGGGCGAACTGCCCGCAAAGTTCAGTCGCATAAAGGAATCCCCCGCGCCAATGCTGGTCGCCATGGGCATTCTGGCGGTCATGTGCATCGCACTGGGGATCTTACTGCCGCTCTACGGCAGTGGATTGCTCAAACCGGCGGCCGATTCCCTGACGCAGCTCGCGGGGTATGCGACCTCGGTTTTCGGAGGTTAGAATGCGCAAGAAGGTCTCGGCCTTCATACTCTTGTTCGCCTTCTGGCTGCTGCTGACTTTCAGCGTGGAGCCGGGCTTCTTCGTGGTGGGAATGCTGCTGAGCGTGCTGGTTGTCGTTCTACTGGCCGGCAGACACCCCCGACGGGAGTGGCTGCTCAACCCGCTCAGGTGGCTCTGGTTGCTCATCTACATGCCCTACTTCTTCTACTATTGTATCAAGGCTAATCTTGATGTGGCCTACCGCGTGGTTCATCCTGACATGCCCATCCGCCCGGGCATCGTCAAGGTGCCTACGACTCTGAAAACCAACCTGGCCAAGACGTTCCTGGCCAATTCGATAACCTTGACTCCTGGAACGCTCACCGTAGACATAGTCGGCAGCGACCTCTACGTGCACTGCATCAACATTCACACCGACGACCCGGAAGAGCAGACCAGGGAGATAGTGGGCCGTTTCGAAGGGCTTTTGAAGAGGATCTTTGAATGATTTGGTTCACGGTGGCTTTTTGTCTGCTTCTGCTTTGCGCCTTTTTCTGCCTTTACAGGCTGCAGCAGGGGCCGACTGCCCCCGACCGGACGGTTGCCATTGATGTGCTGGGGACGTTGGTGGTCGGGTTCTGCGCCCTGTATGCGCTGCGGACGGGCAAAGGCTTCTACCTGAACATCGGCATCGCGTGGGCGCTCTTGAGCTTCGTGGGGACGATCGCTCTGGCCAAGTACCTCGAAGGAAAGGCGTTCGATGACTGAGCTGGGCTACTTACTGATTGCGGTGGGCGTCCTGTTCGACATATTCGGGACGTTCGGACTGGTTCGACTTCCCGATGTGTACAACAGACTGCAGGCTGCGACCAAGTGCGTCACCCTCGGCACGTGCTTCATATTGATCGGTGTTGCGCTCAGCGGTCCGTCACTGGGCTTCGGCGTACGGGCCATTCTATGCGCCGTCTTCATACTGCTCACCTCGCCGGTGGGTGCGCATGCGCTGGCTCGCGGAGCACACCTGGGCGGTGTCAAGCTCTGGGAAAAGAGCGTGGTTGACAAGTACGAGGAAGACGCCGAGAAGGTGCAGGAGGCGATGGCTGCGCCGAAGGCGAAACAGTCGGACTGAGCACGAAAGAAGGAAAGATGGTCAGCGCCCTGAAGACATTTGCGAAAAAGGCCCTCTGGGCCTTGAAGATACCCTACCTTCCGGAAGCCATTCGGGCTGTCGTCAAAGGTCCGTATACGGTGGACTTCCCGTTCGGGGATACCGTTGACACCGGAGCGTATCGAGGAGCCCCGGTATGGGACGAGGACGTCTGCATCGGCTGTGGCGCCTGCTACGAAGTCTGTCCCGCCCATGCTATCGAGATGGTGGACGACACCGACAGCGATCCGCCGATGAGGCGCTTCAAGCTTCGCTATGACCAGTGCATCTTCTGCGGCCACTGCCACTATAACTGCACGACGGACGACGGGATTTGCCAGACCACCGACTGGGACCTGGCGACTTACGACCGCACGCAGTCGTTCACGACCGTGGAGAAAGAGCTTCTGCTGTGCGATTGCTGCGGGGGCGTTATCAGCACGAAGGACCACGTTCGATGGGTCGCCCGCAAGGCAGGCCCGAAAGCCTATGCCAATCCCGGACTTGCGCTTACGCTCGAGGGCGATCTGATCAACGCCCCTCAGCCGACCCGCAAGCCTCGGCCCAGGGGGGACCGCGCCAGCATCATGAGACTGCTCTGCCCCCATTGCCGGCGCGTCGTCATCTTCGATGAGATCGCCTGAGCGCGTCTTGCGAAGGGAGCGGCCTCGAACCGAAGGTAGGGCAGTGGACTCCGACCATCCTCCCAAGCATTCCCGGTCCTGGGAAGACGAAGTCACACAGAACATCCGAGCCGGATGCCTGGTCCTGGGCATCGGGAACCGTCTGCGCGGGGACGATGCCGCCGGATCCGTTGTAGCCGAACGCCTGGCGGCCCGCGGAATGGCAAACGCGTTCGACTGCGCCGAAGCCCCCGAGAACTACCTTGCCAGGATCGAGCAGCTTCAACCACCCGACGTTGTCTTCGTGGACGTTGTCGCCTTCGGCCAGGAGCCCGGGACTATCCGCCTGTTCCGCGGGGAGACCTTCCCGGTTGAGTCAGTGTCCACCCACGCGGCGGGGCTTGCCCCCTTGATGGGTTTCATTGCGGCCAGCGTGGCCGCCGAATGCTGGGTGCTGGCCATTCAGCCCGCGGACGTCACGTACGGAGCGGCGCTTTCGGAGCCCGTGCAGAAAGCCGTCGAGGAGATCGTGGCCAGCCCCGTCTGGCGCCGAGCCGGAAAATAGGGACAGGCACCATTTTTCTGTCCTATCCCGCTGGCAGACAAGGGCTTACAGAGGGAAAAATGGTGCCTGTCCCTATTTTCTCATCGTTGCACTGCGGCCGCAGATGGTGTAAAAGGTGAACGCGGCGCAAGCCGGGCTTGACGCCAATGCTGAAATGGGAGACGCAAGGCACGTGAAAGCCGTCCT
>DAOVRD010000168.1 GCA_030628375.1 Planctomycetota bacterium | reverse complement strand
GGGGGGAGCCTTTCTACTGCTGGCCGGATTGATTGCCACCCTGCTGTGTGCCAGATGGTACGCCTCGCTCGACCCGAGACTTCCCGTGCCCAAGCGGGTATCGGAGCGCGCTGGCGCGGAGGCCTGGCTGCAGGCAAGGAAGCGCAGCATGGCCGCGGTACTGGTGGCCGCCAGCGTTCTATTCGCGGCGTTGCTCGTGGCGACATTCACGCGGCCGTGGCCATTTCCACGTGCAGAGCCGACGCTCAGGGCGGGTGCTGACCGCGAAGTCACTGGCACCGGGCCTCCCCTCCCGTCGGGCGCCGACGTGAGTTTCAAGGAGAACTGGCCGCGTTTCCGCGGCAGCAGCGGGATGGGCATCGTTGAGGCCGGCGATTGGCCGCGGAGCTGGGATGCGGCGGCAGGAAGGAACATTCTCTGGAAGACGCCAATCCCGGCGTCTGGCAAGAGCTCGCCGGTCATATGGGGCAATCGCATCTTCCTGACCGGAGGCGACGAGAAAACGCGGGAGGTCTTCTGCTACGAACGTGCGAGCGGCAGGCTGCTGTGGCGCCGGGGGGTGGCGCCTGCGGCGCAAGCGAGCGCGGGCACTGACGAAGAGGACCAACTCGAAGTGTTCGATGAGACAGGGTATGCGGCGCCTACTCCAGTTACGGACGGCCGGCGCGTGTACGCGTTTTTTGCCACGGCGGACGTCGCCGCACTGAGCTTTGAGGGCGAGGTCGTATGGTCGCGGAACCTGGGCAAGCCGGAGAACATGTACGGCATAGCTACCTCGCCCGTAGTCCATGAAGGTCGGCTGGTCATTCAATTCGACAGGGGTTATTCAGCGGAGGGCGGCCTTTCTGCGTTGCTGGCGTTGGACGTGAACACGGGGGAGGAGGTCTGGCGTGCGGAGCGCGAGGTCCCCGTCTCGTGGAGCACAGCGGTGTTGGTGCGGACCGAAGGAGGTCCTGAACTGGTCACGTGCGCCAATCCCTGGGTGATAGCATACGACCCGGAGCTGGGCACCGAACTGTGGCGGGCCGAGGTGCTTGCGGGCGACGTTGCGGCATCCCCGGTGTTTGCGAACGGTGTCGTCTTCGCTACCAACCAGAGCGCGCAGGTAGCGGCCATTAGGGCCGGGGGTATCGGCGATGTGACGACAACCCACGTAGCCTGGACTGCTGAGGAAGGGATGTCGGATGCGTCCAGCCCTATCTGCGATGGCAGGCTCTTTCTGCAGGCGAACAGCAGCGGCCAGGTGACGTGCTACGGCGCAGAAGACGGCGCGCTTGTGTGGGAGCATCAGTTCGACTGCTCCTTCTGGGCATCGCCGACGCTGGTCGGCAAGCTGGTGTATCTGCCCGGCGAGAACGGCACGACGTACGTATTTCCGCTGTCCGACACGTTCGAGTTGCTTGGCACAGCCAATGTGGGCGAGCCGGTGTACGCAACGCCGGCATTTGCCGATTCAAGAATCTACATCCGCGCAGAGAACCATCTGTTCTGCGTAGGCAAGCGATAACCGGGCGCGCGGCGTCGGGTGCGTGGCGGGGTCGGCAGGGGAGAGTTGACACGACGGATGGCGAGGAATCCACACAGCCAGCAAAGGCATGCCGTCGCAGTTACGGCGGGCTCGGACGAAGTGATTGATCTGCGCGTCGTGGACAGGATCGTCGAGAAGAAGGGGAATCAGAAGAGCTCGGCGATCCCCATCCTGCAGGCGGTCCAGTCGCAGTTTGGATACTTGCCCAGGCCGGCGCTGACGCGCGTGTGCGAGATCACCGAGATAACCCCCGCCCAGATCGAAGGCGTCGCCACGTTCTATTCCCAATTCCGCCAGATGCCCGTGGGCAAGCACCTTATAAGTGTTTGCCACGGCACGGCGTGCCACGTGGCTGGCGCCGAGCGCGTGACGGAGGCCCTGCTGCGGCACCTTGGCATCGAAGGTGAGACCGACACCGACGCTGACGGTCTCTTCACCGTGCAGAAGGTCCCCTGCATCGGATGTTGTTCTCTTGCGCCGGTCATGCGCATTGACGAGCGTGTGTACGGCTGGCTCACCCCCGAGAGCGCGCCGAGGGCTGTCGAGCGCTTCCTGAGGGACCAGGCCGCTCGGGCTTCAGGAAAGGGCCGGCCGCCGGATGCCAGGGCTCCAAAGCAGGACCGTGCCGCAACGCCCGTGGAGGTCCGAGTCGGCCTGGCTTCCTGCTGTATGGCAAGCGGGGGCGTTGCTGTAAAGGATGCGCTGGAGGGCCAGATTCGCAAGCTGGGCGTCGACGCTGTCGTCAGAAGCGCCGGCTGCGCAGGCATGTGTTATCGGGATCCGGTGGTGGAGTTTCCCGGAGGCGCCCGCTACGGTAATGTGACTCCCGACGTGGTATCCAAAATCGTGAGGGGCCATCTGCGTCCTGTCGGTACTGTGCGCAGGGCGAAGGAAGCCTTTGGCCGGTTCACGGACTTGCTTTGCGACGATTGGGCGTGGGAGACAATCGACAGCTACGCTTTTGACGCGGACCGCGGCTCTGTGGAAGGCTTCCTGGCCAAGCAGAAGCGCGTTGTTCTGGAAGGCTGCGGTGAGCTCGACCCAGCGGATATTCAGGACTATGTCCGGCGCGGGGGCTACCTGGCGCTGGAAAGCTGTGTCAAGACAATGTGCCCTGAGGATGTGATTCAGACCGTCAAGGCCTCCGGGCTGCGTGGCCGCGGAGGAGCCGGCTACCCCACCGGCCATAAATGGGATCAGGTTCGTCATGCGCCCGGGTTGAAGAAATACGTGATCGTCAACGGGGACGAGGGCGACCCGGGCGCTTTCATGGACCGGCTGATTCTAGAGTCTTGTCCCCATCGGATCCTGGAGGGGGTTGCCATAGCCGCATTCGCGGTTGGTGCGGACGAGGTCTATTTTTATGTCCGGCGGGAGTACCCGCTGGCTGTTGAGCGTGCTCACCAGGCCATCCGCCAAGCCGAGGAGCGCGGTTACCTGGGCGAGGGGATACTGGGGACGGATTTCTGCTTGAAGGTGCATGTCGCGGAGGGCGCCGGGGCCTTCGTGTGCGGTGAGGAAACCGGGCTCATCGCCGCTCTGGAGGGGCGGCGGGGTGTGCCGCGTTTGCGCCCTCCTTACCCGGCAGAATCGGGCCTCTGGGGCAGACCCACCAACATAAACAACGTGGAGACCTACGCCAACGTCCCCTGGATCATCCGGCACGGCCCCGAAGCCTTCGCTGCGATCGGAACCGCCAACAGCAGAGGCACGAAGGTCTTCGCCCTGGCCGGAGCCATTAACCGGGGCGGCTTGATTGAAGTGCCGATGGGTATCACGATTGGCGAGATTGTCGAAGACATAGGCGGCGGCATCCCCGAGGGTCATACGTTCAAAGCCGTCCAGATTGGAGGGCCATCCGGCGGCTGCATACCTGCTACGTTGCGCGGCGTCCGCATAGATTACGAGGCGCTGAGGCAATATGGTGCCATGATGGGCTCAGGTGGCCTGGTTGTCATTGACGAGACGACCTGCATGGTAGACGTGGCGCGATACTTCCTGCAATTCACGCAGGATCAGTCGTGTGGCCAATGCACGTTCTGCCGTATCGGCACGAAGCGCATGTTGGAAATCCTTGATCGTTTGTGCCGCGGCGACGGTAGGACCGGTGACCTTGAACTGCTCGAGGAGCTGGCCAATCACGTTCGGCGGACAAGCCTCTGCGGCCTTGGCAGAGCAGCGCCGAATCCAGTCCTGACTACTCTGCGCTACTTCCGCGATGAGTACGAAGCGCACACTCAGGGGCGCTGTCCCGCGAAACGATGCCGTGCCTTGATCGCCTATCGCATCACTGACGATTGCATCGGCTGCACGCTGTGCGCGCAGCACTGTCCCGTGCAAGCGATTGAGCCCCGGCCGTACGAGAAGCACGAGATTGACACAGATAAGTGCATCCGCTGCGGCACTTGCCAGGCCACCTGCCCGAACGCGGCTATCGAGATCGAATGAGGCTGGAATGTCTGCGAGACTGACCGTTGACGGCCGCCAGGTCGAAGTCGGCGAACGTGCCACTATCCTGGACGCCGCAAGGAAGCTGGGGATCGTTATTCCCACACTCTGTCACGCGGACGGCCTCAGGCCAGCACCTTCGTGCTTTCTGTGCGTGGTGCAGGTGCAAGGCGAGCCCCATCTTGTGCCGTCGTGTGTGGTTCCTGCCCAAGACGGGATGGTGGTCACTACGGATTCCGACGATATCCGTGCGGCGCGCAGGACGGCTCTCGAACTGCTGCTTTCCGACCATGCCGGGGACTGCGAGGGGCCCTGCACGCTGGCTTGCCCTGCTGGTGTGGACATACCGGAGCTTCTTCGGTGTCTCGTAGCGGGCCGCTATGGCGAGGCAGCCGCCGTTATGAGGGAGCGCATCCCATTGCCCGGCGCGCTGAGCCGCATTTGCCCGGGCTACTGTGAGCGCGTCTGTCGGCGTGGCGAGCGAGACGAGGCCGTTGCTATTCGTGCGCTGACGCGGTTTGTTGCGGACACGGAGTACGCTATGCACGGCGCTCACGTACCGCAGCCGGGGGAGCCAACGGACAGGAAGGTGGCGATTGTTGGCGCCGGTCCCGCTGGCCTTTCGGCCGCGTATTACCTTCTTTTGGAAGGTCACGGCTGCACGCTGTTCGACCAGCATGCTGAGCCTGGTGGCAATTTCCGGTACGGGCTGCCCTCCTTTCGGCTTCCCAGAGGGTTGTTGGATGTTGAGATAGATGTGATCCGGAAAATGGGTGCGCGATTCCGTCTTGGTACGCGCCTTGGTGAGGATGTGGCCCTGGACGATCTGCGGCGGGAATACGACGCCGTGTTGCTGGCAATGGGCGCTGGCATGGAGGCGCCACTGGGCTGCGAGGGCGGCGAACTGGCCCTGTCGGTCCTGGAGTTCTTATGCATGGTGTCCGAAGGCGCTGCACCGCACGTGGGCGGTGAGGTTGTGGTGCTGGGCGACGGAAAAGAGGCCGTTGACGCGGCTCGCACTGCCGTGCGTCTTGGCACCAGCCGGGTAGCCCTGCTCGCAGAAAGCAGCTCTCTGGCCACGCCCTTCTTGGATGAACATCTGGCCTCGGCACGGGCCGAGGGTGTGGAGTTCGTGAGTCCCGCCCGCCCGACCGAGATCGTACGTGTTGGCGATGGACGTTTCAGAGTGGCGTGCCAGCGCGACGGTGGGTCGTTCATTACCGAAGCTTCGGTTGTCATCTCTGCGCAGAAAAGGTCTGTTGACCTTTCGCTGGTCAGGAGCCTTGGTCTGGCCGTTTCGCAAAGAGGAATTGAGGTCGAGCGAGAAACCTTGCGGACGGGCCTGGGGGATGTCTTCGCCGCGGGTGAAGCTGTCTCTGGTTCCAGTTGGGGCGTGCGGGCGGTCGCTGCCGGGCGGTTGGCGGCGTTGTGCATTCATCAATACCTGTGCGGGGCGGAGGTCGCGGGCGAGCACCGGCTGCTGAGCGTCAGAATGGGCCAGCTGAGCGAAAAGGAACGCGCCGAGTTGTTCAGGGGTACTCCGGAACGCGCCCCGGTCAGGGTGCCAGGCACGGATATGGCGCGGCGGAAGAGCAGCTTTGGGGGGGTCGAGGGGGAGCTGTCTGAACCGGACGCAGTTGCGGAGGCCGAACGCTGTTTGCACTGTGACTGCGAGGCGAAAGGCACCTGCAAATTGCGCCGATACGCCAGCGAGTATGGGGCCGTGGCGGGCCGTTTTCGGGGAGAGCGTCGAGCGTTCGAACGCGATGTCTCGCACCCCGACGTCGTCTACGAACCGGGAAAATGTATCCTTTGCGGCCTCTGCGTGCGGATCGCGGAGGCGGAACAAGAGAGGTTGGGCATGACGTTCGCCCGGCGCGGCTTCGTCACCCGGACGGGTGTTCCGTTCGGCGGTGCGCTGCAGCACGGCCTGAAGATCAGCGCTGAACGGTGTGCTGCGGCGTGCCCCACGGGGGCCCTTGCCCTGAGACGGCGGATGAGCAGAATCGACAGGGCTTCTTCGTAGACGTAATGGGCCTCCTGGCGTCGAGATGCTCCCACACGCTGTATGCTGTGGCACCGCCCCGTGCGAGCGCGGAGTTATGTTCTGCCGCCTCCTGCGGAGGCTCGAGCGTTTCATGCGTATTTCTACCACGGGCTCACGCCCGTGGCTATTTTCTTCCGCCGCCTGCGGCGGCTGCTGTGCGTTGTCGTGTGCGTCTTTCCACCTGCCAGCCCGCAGGGCGTCAGCTCTTAGCCACGGCCGTGAGGCCGTGGATCAATGTGCAAACGAGAACCGACAAGCCCCCGCCGGGGGCGACACTGCACCGGGCGAAAGAACGTCGTGGCGCGTCCTCACCTCATGGTGGGGTAGGCTTCGAACGGGTCGGCTTGCGCCGCCTGCGTCCCATCCAGGGGCAATCATCTCTCTGCGGGCATTGGGCGCATCCGTGTCGGGTGGAGACCACTGGGAGAATCGCAAACGCGTCCACACCGAATATGATGAGTAAACCAAGGGACCACCAGGAGAAGCTTTGCACGGCGGCAACAACGCCTACCAACAAGGGTATGAACCAGAGAGGCACGATCACGGGTATGTGCTTCCTGAACTTCTCCGCAAAACACTCCACATCTTCCCTTGGCCGAAGCGTGGCAGCGATACGGCCGTAGCCGCAAGGGCAGTTGCGGGTGCCGTGAAAGCGGCAATAGGGACACAGGAAGACGATGATCCAGAGCGTGCCAGCCAGGCCATAGGCGAGGTAGGTTCCTGCCGCTACGCATGCCCACGGCGACGGGCCCGGCCCGAGGGCAAGGATGGCGGTACCCAGCAGTATCATCACCGCGTACGGAAGGTTGTTCACGCACTCTTCGAGGTGCGAATACTCGCGCATTTGCCGCTCCGTTCGTGAAGACTCTCTTTTCACTTGTCGCCCTGCGCTGTTTCGCATTGCGGAGGCACCTTTCGGTTCAGTGCTGCCTCGGCGTCATCCGGCTGTCATCTGACAAAGCGGTCTTTGGAGACCAGTGCCGAGAGCAGGTCCGGCCGACTGCGCACAGCCATCAACCCGCCCACGACGGCAGCTTCGTCCCGGTGTCGCAGGGCCTCGGTAGCGAGCACCGCTATGCAGGGAACGGGCTCCGCTTGGCCGACCACGCGAAGGGTCCCCGCCGGCGCACGTGCGCACGCAAACTCATTGGCGAGCGGGTCCGTCACCACGATGCGTAACTGCGGCGCCCGAAGGCTCTCGCTTTGACCGGATGGCCCTTCGCGCTTACACCCAGAGCAAAGACATCCGGATACCAGGAGCAGGAGGAACAGGTGGAGCCCGCGACTTCTCATCCAGACCTGCCCGCGTGGAACCGCAATGCCCATTTGCCACCTGTCACGACGCGCAGAAATGGGAATGTTCAAGGCTATCATCCGGCTGTGGCACTGTCAATCATACTTGACGGTATCAGGCAACTGTGCCGGTTGTAGAAATCGCTTCCGGGCCTTATGATGTCGGAAAAGACCGCTGCCACGCCGCACCGCATCTGATAGCCCGCAGGAGAGCTGAAGACAGTGGCAAAGCAGATGGAACCGCCAGCCTGGCTGTTCGTGTCGCTCATTGCGATGCTCGGTCTGCACTTCCTGCTCCCGGTCATCCGCGTGATACCGACGGCCTACAAGTATCTCGGCATCTTACCGATTCTGGGTGGCGTCGCCGTGAGCATCTGGGCGGAGCAACTCTTCAAGAGGGCGAAGACGGCCGTCAAGCCGTCCGAAACCCCGACGTCGTTGATTGTCGAGGGACCATTCCGCTTCAGCCGGCATCCCATGTATCTCGGCATGTCCGCTGTACTGGCCGGTGTCGCAGCAGTGCTCGGCACCCTTACTCCGTGGCTCGTGGTGCCAGTCTTCGTGGGGGGAATGGAGAAGCTCTTTATCCGCTCCGAAGAGAAGGCCATGCACGAGGCCTTCGGCGAGTCTTACCGCAAGTATAGTAAGACTGTCCGCCGCTGGCTGTGAGGGGCGCAGACTACGCGTTCGCGAGGTGGTGCGACCAACCGAGACAGCTGGCGTCGGCTGGCGAGCCGCTCTCGCGCAAGGCCATCGTGGAGCGCGCTTTCGCGGCGGGCTACTGGCAGTCGGACGGGAAGACGCCGCACGCGCCGGTCTACAGCGCCATCTTGCGTGAAATGCACAAGGAGGGCGAAGACGCCCTCTTTGAGCCTCCGCTGGCGCTTGCGTAACGTAGCCATCTACGCCCCTTCCGGTCCGAAGTATTGCAACCATATTGCAGCCAGGCTCACCTCCACAGCAGCGAGGAACGCCGGATATGTCAAGGTGTGGCCAAAGCCAAAAGCCCTGAGAAGCTCGCTAATGGAACCCTCAGGGCTTTTTTCTCAGCAAAGAAATGGTGCGGATGGGGGGACTCGAACCCCCATGGACGGTTAAGTCCACCAGGCCCTCAACCTGGCGCGTCTGCCAATTCCGCCACATCCGCGTTTGGAAGCGACCCCCCATTATTGAAAGCCCCCCCTTGCCCTGTCAAGCCGCAGGCCGCTTGAGCAGGGTCATTCAATTGTCCCGTAGCGGATCAGATGGATGAGTTGCTGGGGCTGGGCGGCGCAGTGTTCAATGCCCTCCGGGATGTTGGTCAAGCAGACCCGCCGCAGCACTGTCAGCTCGTCTTCGAGGCCGCGCCGCTTGTGGCCGGCAATACAACGGCCTTAACAGGATGTACAGGATTTACAGGATAGAGTACGCCCGCTCCCGGCGCCCCTCTGGGCCGGATTCTGGCTCCCACCCTC
>DAOVRD010000243.1 GCA_030628375.1 Planctomycetota bacterium | reverse complement strand
GAGGTGGTGCTGGGCAAGTACATCGGCGCCCTCATCTTTGCCGTGGTCATGTTCACGCCCATCCTGGTCGAGATCATCTTCCTGATGCTTCTTGGCGACATGGACCTGGGGCCGCTGCTTTCGGGCTTCCTGGGCATGTTCCTTCTGACGGCCCAGTTCATCGCCATCGGCCTTTTCTGCTCGGCGCTGACGCGAATCCAGATCGCTTCGGCCATCATGAGTTTCGTCACGTTGCTGGGGCTGTACTTCTTGTGGTTCCTGGGGCGGGATTCGACGGCACGGGCGACCGTCATCCTGCGATACCTGGCGCCTCCGATGCACTACGGGAACTTTCTCAAAGGCATCGTTGACACCCGTGACGTGACCTACTTCGTGTTCACCACGGTCGCCGTGCTGTTCCTTACCGTGAAGGCCCTTCAGTTGAGGAAGTGGAGGTGAGCGCCGTGGGCAAGGAAAGGCTGCCCCGCTGGAAAGCCGTGACGAGGGTGGGCATCGCGCTCGGCTTCGCGCTGGCGATCGGCGGCGTCATCTCCGGGGACGTCTGCCCTCCGGGCTTCAAGTACACGGTTCACATCGCCTCCGCGCTCTGGCTTGCAGGTGGCGTGCTTGTGCTGGGTGGGATAGCCACCAACCTCAAGGAGTTGATTGGGTTCTTCAGAGGCGCCCGTGTGGCCGAAGGGGCCAACTTCCTCCTTGTCGTCCTCCTTTCGGTGGGACTGGTGGCTCTGCTGTGCTACATCAGCACGCGCCGTTTCGCCCGCATGGACTGGACCGGCAGGCGTGAGTACTCCCTGCACTCAAAGACCAAGAACATCCTCAGGGCTTTGGATCAGGACGTGAGGATCACGGTTCTCTACACCTTCACGAACCATCCGATGGAGGACCGGGCAACCGCCTGGTGGCGCGAGACCACGATGAACATGCTGGAGGAATTCAAGGCCATCAGCAAGCACGTCACCGTGGAGGAACTGAACTGGACCGCGCAAGACATGATGAACAAGGCACAGCAGTTGTGCCAACAGTTGGGAGAAGATGACCTTCCGCCTGTGTGTGTCATCCTTGAGGGGCGTGACGGCCATCAGATCGTGAGCATGGACAGGACCGTCGAACTCCTTCCGCAGAGCCCACCCATATTCACCGGGGAGGATGCCTTCGCCAGCGCTCTGACCAAACTGACGGAGAAAGAGAAGGCCACGATCTATGCGCTGACGGGGCATGGCGAGAAGGCCCTGGAAGGCCAGGAGCAGCCGCAGATGCCCTATCCCATGATGAGGGAGACGGTGGACATGGCCTCCGATCCCCGCTTCTGCCTGTCGCGCCTCGTGAAAGAGCTGGCGAAGGACAATTACGAAGTGAAGCCCCTGGACCTCGCGGTGGAGGGATCGGTCCCGGAGGATTGCGCGGTGCTGCTCGTCGCCGGCCCGCGCACGCCGTTGGACCAGAAGGAGATCGAGGCCGTCAGGGACTACCTCGACAACCGCGATGGCCGGGCCATCTTCATGGCGGAGTCCGAACTGCTGCCCGGCGTAGACACCAACCTGGACGATCTGCTGGCCGACTACGGCGTGAGGCTGCGGACCGACGCGATCGGTATGGTCATGGGGCAGGACATCTTCGGGCGAGTGACGCCGACGTTCTCGGTGCCCGTGCTGGCGGACGGCATGGCAGAGCATCCGGCGACTGCGGGCCTCCGGACCTTCAGGCTCTGGTTCGAACAGCCGTGCCCCATTGAGGTCGAGCAGTCCCCCTCTCACCCCATGCTGGCGGCTCGGCGCCTGCTAACCGGCATCGCGACGAGCTGGGGGGAAACAGACATCCGCCTCGACTCCCGCGAGTCGCAGGTGGTTGAGTACACGCCGGGACGTGACGTGAGTCAGCCCATAGCCGTCGGTGCCGTCGTCGAACCGACCGTGCCCCCCGGCCAGCCACCGATGTCGTTGGACGTCAGCGACCTGCCCGGCCCGAGAATTGTCGTCCTGGGCAGCTCTCTTGCTTTCGTCAACAGCACGCTCGCCAGCAACCCGAGCCATCTCTATTTGCTCCAGAATTGCGTGAACTGGATGGCCGGGAAGATGCACAGGCTCGGCATCCCGCCCAAGACGATAGAGTTCAACACGGTTTCAGTATCGGACAATCAGATCCGGGCCGCGCGCTACATCTTTATCGGCATACTGCCCGCTTGCATCATAGCGCTCGGCGTCGGTGTCTGGCTGATCCGCAGGCGGTAGCCGGCGGCGCAGAAGGCCACCGAGCACGCAAAGAGCCCCGAAAGGTCCGCCATGAAGTACAAGTCCACGCTGCTCTTGCTTGTGGCCGTCGTCATAGCAGGCATTGTGGCGTACTCCCTGTCGAAGAAGCCCACCTCGGAGGAGGTCGAGGAGCAGCGCAAGCGGCTGCTCTCCGAGATGAAAAGCGAAGACATCGAGACGCTCACCATCGAGGAGGCCGACAAACGGCTGGTCTGTCAACGCGACCCGGAAGCCCACGGCGGATGGCGCATCACCGAGCCGGTCGAAGTGCGCGCCGACCGCTGGGAGGTGGAAGGCATCCTCGACAAGCTTGAAATGGCCGAGAAGGTCTCCACCACCCGCCCGCCCGCAGGGGAAACTCTCGACCTGAGCCAGTACGGACTGGACGAACCGGCCCGCAAGGTGACCTTGGGCGGGAGGCCCGCCACCGGCCGTAGCTGGACCATCCTGATCGGCAAAGAGGCCGGCATTGCCGACTCCGTGTACGCAGCCGTCGAGGGCCGGGACGCCGTGTACGCCATCAAGAGAGACGTCGCGGAGAAGACCGACGTGACTCTCACGGATCTGCGCAGCAAGAATCTGGCGCCGCGCATAAGCGTCCTGGATCGGAAAAAGATCGCGATTTCGGCCGCCGAACTCGACGAAAGCCTGCCCTTCGAGGTCGAGTGCGAGAAGTCAGACGGTCAATGGGAGCTGAAGAAGCCCTTCTATGAGCTGGCGGACTCCGCCAGGATCGAGGATCTGGCGAACAAGCTGTACGACCATCGCATAGGGACAGGCGACTTCGTCGTGGACGACCCGACCAAAGCCGCCGAGTACGGCCTGGACAGCCCCCTCCTTACCCTCACCGTCGAAGGAAAAGACAAGACGCAGACCGTGGTGTTCTCCCGTCGCAAGGAAGAGGACGGGACCGGCTACTATGCCCTTCACAAGGGCGAACCGGCCATCGTCAAAGTGCCCGAGTCCCTCTTCACAGGCCTGCGCAAGGAACCAGGAGAGCTGAGAGAGAAGTCGCTGGCGGCCTTCACCGTTGCGGACATCGCGGAGGTGACGGTCGAAGGCCCGCAAGGCCATCTCGTTCTGACGAAGAAGGGCGACGCGTGGGAGATAGCTGCGGACACGCCCGTGGCCGCGGACGACGGCGTGACGGACCAGATGCTTCGCGAGTTGCGGAACGCGAAGGTCAAGGACTTCGTTGCGGACGAACCCGAGGACCTGGGTGCCTACGGCCTGTCTGAAGGCGCGCGCACGCACGTAACCTTGAGGGATGAGGACGGTGAGATGCTCGCCGAACTGTTCCTCGGCGCGGCTGATGAAGCCGGTGAGTCCGTCTATGCGCAGCGGCCGCCTTATGCGGCCGTCGTCTCAACAGGAAAGGAACGCTACCTTGAGAATATCATCAGGGGGCGAGTGGCATTCCTCGGACGCCTCGTCCTGGAGGAGCCGCGGGACGAGGCGCGCGAAGTGTCCCTGGAACGGGCGACCGAGCGTTTCCTCTGCACGTGGAACGAGACCGACGTCGAGTGGGAACTGGCCGCGCCCGTCCAGGGCAAAGCGGACAGCGTGGCGGTGCGGGCCATAGTGAGTGACTTCGCCCACCTCCGGGCGGAGGCGTTCGCGGCAGAGGACGCCCAAGACCTGGCGGCGTTCGGGCTGGACGAGCCCAATATATCCGTCACCGTGACCTACCGCGCCAAGCCCGAGGAAACCGAAGAGCAAGAAGACGAAGCAGAACCGCAGGAGCGCGTCCGCACGCTTCACATCGGCTCGGCCGCGCAGGAGCCTGCCGAAGGCCATTTCGCCAAACTGGCCGAGGACGGCCGCGTCTTCGTGCTGCCGGACTACGTGGTGCGGCACTTCCGCGCCAACCTTGCCTCGAAGCGCATAAGCCACCCCTTCGACATCGCGGCGATGACCTTCAGAAAGAGCGAGAAGATTCTGGAGTTCCGGCACGACGAAGAGAAGGACGTCTGGACTGACGGTGAGGGCAAAGAGCTGGCCGAGGACACGGCCGAAGCCGTGAAGGACGCCGTCAGGCTGCTGAAGGACTTCCGCGGTGTCGAAGTGGCCGACTACACCGAGAAGGATCCGGCCCTTTACGGGTTCGACGACCCCTACCTGGTCGTGGAGCTGGAAGAGACACCCGGGCAAGTCAAGAAACTCGTCATCGGCAAGGAGACCGAGGGAGGCAACCGCTACGCCAAGGGGCCCGCTACCGACTTCGTGCTGGTGGCGGAGAAACCGGACGTGGACAAGCTGCTGGCAGTTCTCGAACCGCCCGCGGAAGAAAGCGAAGGGCCCGCGCCTGAAACCCGGACCGCGCAGGAAGACGAATGAGAAGCGTCCTGAAGAAGCGGGCGGCCGGCCTCGCCGCGTGCCTCCTGAGCCTGGTGACGGTGCTCGGCGCGAACTGCGGGAAGCACGACCCGCCTGCGGCAGAAGCCGAGGTCCAGGCGGAAACCGTCGCCCGAACGGGTTTCGCTTACGACGATATCTTCCTCCGGCACGAGACGGGCCCGGGCCATCCGGAACGTCCCGAGCGGCTGAAGGCCATTGTGAACAGGCTGAAAGGTAAGGGCCTGTTCTCCCAACTGCCCGGCTTCGGGCCCAGGCCGGACGCCCTGGACTGGATCACCAGCATCCACAGCGAGCAGTACGTGGCCCGCGCCGCCAGAAGCTGCCGGGCAGGCGCAGCTTACCTGGACTCAGTAGACACTCCGGTCTGCGCGAAGTCGTACGAGGCGGCCGTTGCGGCCGTGGGCAGCGTGCTCTCGACCGTAGACGCCGTGGTGGACGGCCGCATCAGGAACGGCTTCTGCGCCGTCCGCCCGCCCGGCCATCACGCCCTGCGGGACAGGGCGATGGGCTTCTGCATCTTCAACAACGTGGCCATCGCCGCCCGCTACGTCCAACGGAAGCACAACCTGCGCAAGGTGCTCATCGTGGACTGGGACGTGCACCACGGCAACGCGACCCAGGAAGCATTCTACGATGACCCGACGGTTCTGTACTTCGGCATCCACCAGTATCCCTTCTATCCCGGCACCGGAGGCGAGGACGAGAGAGGAGCCGGCGAAGGCGTGGGGTATACGGTCAACGTGCCCCTGCGGGCCGGCTCCGGCGACGCGGAATACAGGAGAGCTTTCCGGGAGAAGCTCCAGCCGGTCGCATTTGAATTCAAGCCGGACTTCGTGCTAATCTCCGCAGGTTTTGACGCCCACGAGGACGACCTGCTCGGCGGGATGAAGGTCACCTCGCAAGGCTTTGCCGAGCTTACGCGGATTGTCAAACGGATCGCGGAGACGTGCTGCCACGGGCGGCTGGTCTCGGTCCTGGAAGGCGGATACGACCTGGAAGCGCTGGCCGATTCCGTGGAAGCGCACGTTCGCATCCTGATGGAATAGCGGAGTCAGACCCCGGATGTCATTCCACACCTGGACGTTCGCCCTCTTCTTCATCATCGTGTACCTCGTGTACCTGCCGCTGAGGCGCACGCGCCTGAAGCTGCCGTGGCTGCTGCTGGCCTCCTACGTCTTCTACGCCTCGTGGAATCCCCTCTGGCCGCTTTGCCTTGCATACACGACGGTGACCAACTGGGTGGCCGTCATCCTGATGGAGAAGACCAGGCGCAGGAAGTTGTGGCTTGTCTTGAGCATCATCAACAGCCTGGGGCTCCTGGGCTTCTTCAAGTATGCCCGCTTCGTCACTGGAAACGTGAACGCTCTGCTGGGACGGCTCGGCCTCTCGTACACCATCGCCGAGCCCGGCTGGGTCTTCCCGATCGGGATCTCGTTCTTCACGTTCCAGGCGATGAGCTACACCATTGATTGTTACCTGGGCAAATGCGAAAGAGAGCGCAGCCTCATTCGATTCGCCACATTCGTTGCGCTCTTCCCTCGCCTGATGATGGGGCCCATCGAACGCGCCAGAAACCTGCTGCCTCAACTGCGCCGCCCGACCGAGATCTCCGGACGGGACATCACCGACGGCCTTTCCCTGTTCGTCGTCGGGCTTTTCAAGAAGATCGCCCTGGCCGACTATCTGGGCCAGTACGTGGACAAGGTCTACGACGCGCCGGAGCAGTTCCAGGCGGCGGCGCTGATACTGGCCACTTTCGCCTTCGCCTGGCAGATATACTTCGACTTCAGCGGCTACACGGACATGGCCCGCGGCGTTGCCCGCATGATGGGCTACCGCCTGATGCTGAACTTC
>DAOVRD010000145.1 GCA_030628375.1 Planctomycetota bacterium | reverse complement strand
TGACGGCGCTGCTGGGCCTGGTGTTGCAGGCCGCGTTTCTGCTGACCTGCTTTTTCCTTGCGGCGGAGAGCAACAGCCGTGCGGTGAGTGCGGAGTTCTGGTTCCTGGTCCCGGGCCTTCTGGTTTGGTTCCTCGTGCTGGTGCACGGCCGGCAGCGGCGCCTTGCTCGGGAGGAGCGGGAAGAGAGGGAACGCCTCAGGGAGACTCGCCTCAGCGAGGAGATCTTCGAGGAGACGGAACTGGACACCATGCGGGCCGGGGGCGGCCTGTTGATCTTCGAGAAGTACCTCGTTCCGTTCTTCAGCGTCGTGCTGAGCGGCCTGTTGCTCTACCTGGCGTATCACGTCATCGGCGGGGCGCGGGCGGACCTGGAGGAGGTGGCCGTTCAGAAGCCGGCCGCCGTGGCCGTGGGCATGGTCTTCATCGCTTTCGTGGGATTCCTGATCGGCAAGTATGCGGCCGGGCTGGCCCAGAGCCGCGGGTATCGGCTCCTGCGGGCTGCCGGGGGATACGTCCTGGGCAACGTGATCGTGGCCATGCTGATCGCCATCTCCATGGCGATGTACTACTTTGGGGTCAGTTGGGGCGAAACCGTCCTGACCTACGTCATCCCCATCCTCATGGCTCTGGTCGCGCTGGAGATACTGCTGAACCTGGTGCTGGACATCTACCGGCCGCGCGTCGCGGGCAGGGAGACGCGCCCGCCCTACGACAGCCGTCTGCTGGGGCTGTTCGGCGAACCCGAAGGCGTTCTGCGGACGGTGGCCGCCACGCTGGACTACCAGTTTGGCTTCAAGGTGTCCGAGACGTGGTTCTATCGCTTCATGGAGAGGGCCATCCTGCCCCTGCTGTTGATCCAGATACTCAGCCTCTGGCTCTTGACCACCATAGTGGTGGTGGACCGGGATGAGATCGCCTTCATTGAGAAGTTCGGCAGCCCCTATGTGAGCGACGCGGATGCCAGCCGGGGGGTGCGTGCGACTGTGTTCAAGCCGGGCTTCTACCTGAAGGCGCCGTGGCCGTTTTCGGTCGCCCGGCACGTGCCCGCCTATCGCATCCACTCCGTGGAACTCGGTAAGATCCGCGAACGGACTCGCCAGACCATGGCCGTCATCCCGCTGATGAAAGAGCCGGACATCATCTTGTGGTCCGAGCGTCACATTGACCCCGAGGAAGGCTTTGAGGTCAGCTTCCTGGTGCCCAGCACCGTCGAAACCGGGGGCTCCGAAGGAGCGCAGCAGGCCCAAGGCCCCGCCGAAGAGGCAGTGGTGGACGACGACGTGGCTGCCGAGACCGAACAGAGGGCGCCCGAGGTCAACCTGGCCAGAGTCCTGGGGCACGTTCACTACCGCGTCAAGAGGAAGCCGGACGGCGACATAGACGAAAATGCCGCCTTCGCTTACTACTACCGGCAGGCGGACATCAGGAGGCACGTGGAGCAACTGGGCTATCGGGCGCTGTGCCGCATCGCCGCCAGCCAGGACTTCCTGAAATGGATAGCCGAAGATCGCGAGGAGAGCGTACGGCAGCTTCGGCAGGAGCTGTGCGAGGCCGTCGAGAGAGAGGCTTTGGGCCTCGAAGTGGTGTTCGTGGGCATACCGATGGTGCATCCGCCTCCGGAGACGGCCGCCGCCTATGCGGACGTCGTGACGGCGCTGCAGGACCGGGAGTCGCTCAGGCACGAGGGTGAGTTGGAGTACAACCAGACGGTTGAGGACGCCCGCGCGCAAGAAGCCAATGCAATCTATGAGGCCGAGGGCTATGCTGCGCGTCGGACCTTGCCTGCACAGGCGGAGGCCGACCAGTTCCTGGTCCGGCTCGACGCGTACAGGAAGGCGCCCACGGTCTACAAGTTCCGCACCTACTTCGACGTTCTCGAGGGGGCTTTGGAGGGACTGAAGCTGTACCTGGCCCCCGACGTTCCGAGCGAAGTGCTGATAATAGACCTGGAGGAGAAACTGCGTCCGCAGCTTCTGGAGTTCGAAAAGTAACACGGAGGAACGTCGCGATGCGAGAGAAGTGGTTCACTATCACAGTCATTGGCGCTGTGTTTATCAGTCTATTTGTTCACCTGGTCGTCTTCAGCGTTCGAGTGGATCAGGTGGCCGTGCACCGGCGGTTCGCCAAGGTGGTGCGCGTCATCAGGCCCCCGCTGGGGGTGGGAAGCCAGTCGCGAGAGGCGTCAGCTTCGGCCATGAGGGCGGAGGGCGTGAAGGTCGTTGAGAAGGCGGGCTGGTTCTTCCAGTTGCCCTGGCCCTTTGACAAGGTGGAGTCGTACGACCAGAGGATTCGCGTCATTGACGGGCCCCTTGCGCAGACGCAGTTGCCGGACCGCAACCAGATTATCCCGCGCGTGTACGCCACTTGGCGCATAGCCAACCCGGTCGCATTCGAGAAGAGCCTGGAGGGTGACGAGAAGAGCGCCGAAGTGAACCTCAAGCAGATAATCAGCGACCAGACCAGCAAGGTGTTGGGTACTTGCACGCTCGACGATCTGGTCAACACCGACCCGGCGGAGCTCAAGTTCGACCAGATAGAAGACGAGGTGCTCGCGGGCGTGCGGCAGAGATTGGCCAGTTCGCAGGACGCCTACGGCCTCGAGGTGTGCTCGCTGGGCATCACGTGGATCGCGCTGCCGGTGGAGACGACCGGGGCCGTGTTCGGCCGGATGCGCAAAGAGAGCGAGACCAAGGCCCAGGCCATTCGCAACGAGGGCGAGACGATCAAACAGACCATGATTGCCCAAGCCCGGGCCGAGAGGCAGAAGATCATCGCCGAAGCCGAGGCAACCGCCAAGGCCACCCGCTCCAAGGCCGAGGCAGAAGCGGCCGTCTTCTACGAAACGTTTGCCAAGGACGAGGAGTTCCACGTCTTCCTGCGCAGGCTGGAGGCCTTCCAGAACATCGCCAGGACGGCGGCGGCTAACGGCCAGCCCCTGACCATTCTGATGAGCACGAAGGCCGAGCCCTTCAGTATTCTCGATCACGGTCCCGCCGCAAGGGCATCCGGCGACCAGGCCCCGCAAGGGCCCGAGCCGCCCGTGCCCGTTCTGGCGCCGCGTGAAGCCCCCGCTGCCGCTTCGGGAGAGTGACAATGGGTGAGAGCGATTACGACAGGCAGCACGGCGACGAACCGGAACCTGAGGTCGGCGCCGGGCAGCCCATTGAGGAACCACAAGAGCCGGAGGTCGAATCCCAACCCGAAGAGGCTGCCGGCCGCGCGCTGTCACAGGCCCTCAAGGTCAGCTTCACGTTCCTTAAGCTGGCGATGATTGCGCTGGTCGGCGCGTACCTGGTCAGCGGCATCTTCTACGTGCAGCCCCAGGAGGTGCGGTTCAAGCTGCGGTTCGGACGGGTGGTGCCGGCCAAGGGCGAGAAGGTCCTGCGGCCGGGCACGGGCCTCTACCTGCGCTGGCCCTGGGAGGAAGTGGTCACCTTGCCCACGGACGAGCAGGCGCTGCGGCTGGACTCTGAGTTCTGGACGATATGGCCCGCCGAGAGCAGGGCCCCGGGGCAGCAGAAGGGAACTCTGGACGTGCACCAGGACGGGTTCTTGATCACGGGGGACAAGAACATCGTGCACATGAAGGTGCTGGCGCGCTACCAGCTCCGCAGCGACGCCCGAGGCGTCGTCGCCTATCGGTTCGGCGTGGAGGAGCCCGAGGCCGTCCTGAGGCGCGCACTGATGGCCGCCACCACGAATGTGGTCGGCTCGATGGCGGTGATGGACGTCATCACCAACCGGGTGAAGCTGGCCACCAGGATCGAGGAGAACCTGAAGGCGCGGCTGGCGGGGTTTGAGAAGAACGCCGGCATTCCACTGGGGCTGAAGGTGATCCGCGTTGAGCCTGTCGAGACCGATGAGGGGAAGAACCCGACCGAGCCCTTCGCTGTCGCTGAGGCCTTCTACGATGCCCAGAACGCCGCGAGTGTCAGGGACCTGCTCAAGCAAGAGGGCGTCGCGGAGGCCGACAGGATCGTCAGCCAGGCGCGTGCAGAGGCGGCCGATATCGAGGCTGCCGCTCTTGCGGACCGCGTCCGTCTGGTGCGCGCCGCACAGGCCGATGCTGAGACCATGAAGAAGCTGCTGCCCATATACAACGTGTCGGCCTCGGTGGCCAACATCCTGCGTGAGAACCGCTACGAACGGGCCATCGAGGCCGTTCTGCGGGATTCTCCGGGCGCGTTCATTCTGCGCCACCCGCCCGGCGGGACCACCCAGGAGCTGCGCCTGATGATGGGGCGCACCCCCGTGGTGAAGCCTGCGCAAGAGCGACTGGAGCAGATGTAGTCAGGCATTGGCATCGGATGCTCTGCTGCCCTTCGACAAGGCGATCCGGCGACAATCAGGAGAGAGAAAAGTGGCTGAAGCAGTAGTGGAACACGGAGTTGAACACGAGCATTTCGGCGCCATTCATACGCGCCTCATCATCACCTTTGTCGGGGGCGTGCTCATCCTGAACGCCTATCTGGCCGAGTACGTGCTTTTCCGGCACGATCCCGTCATCGGCGTGATCAGCGCCTTGATCGGCGCAGTGATCCTTGCCACGCCGATTGTGATCGGGGGGATGCAGGAGATGAGGCGCGGCCGCATGCACATGTCGGTGCTGGTGGCGATCGCCGTTCTGGCGGGCTTCGCTCTGAAGGACTACAAGGTCCCGGGCATTGTGGCCTTCTTCATGTTGCTGGCCAGCCTCATCGAGCAGCAGACGGCGGCTGGCGCGCGTGAGTCCGTCGAGAAGCTGATGACTCTCACCCCTCCGACTGCGGAACTGGCGTCCGGCGAAACGGTGCCCGTCTCAGAGCTGAAGAGGGGGGACCGGGTGCGCGTGCGTCCCGGCGACCGGATCCCGGCTGACGGGCGGATTGCCAGCGGCCAGACGACCATTGACGAGGCGACCATAACGGGCGAGTCCCTGCCCGCCGACAAGGCAGAGGGCGCCGAGGTCTTCGCCGGAACGACTAACCTGACCGGCGCCGTCGAGATCGAGGTGACGCGGATTGGCGAGGAGACGACCCTGGGCAAGGTCAAGAGGCTCATCCTCGAGGCGGAGAAGACAAAAAGCCCCATCATGCAGATGATAGACCGCTACGCCGAGTGGTACACGCCGGTGGTGCTGATGATTGCTGCCATTGTCATGGTCTTCACGCACGAATGGGAGCGGGTCATCACCGTGCTGGTCGTCTGCTGCCCCTGCGCCTTTGTGCTGGCGACGCCGACGGCGATGGTGGCCGGGCTCTCAGCGGCCGCCCGGCTCGGGATACTCATCAAGAAGGTCGCCCACCTGGAGGTGGCAAGCGACATCACGGCCATGGTGTTCGACAAGACGGGAACCCTGACCACGGGGGAACTGACGGTGACCCGCATGATGCCCGTCGAGGGAGTGGACGGGGCCGAACTGCTGGTGGTGGCGGCCAGCGTCGAGCAGAATTCGCGCCACCCGGTCGCCGTGGCCGTCGGCAAGGTGGCGCAGCGGGCAAACGTGCTCATGCAAGAGGTCACCGCATTCCACGAGGCGCCGGGCAGGGGCGTGGTCGGAACCGCCGGGGGGGAAGAGATCGTCGCGGGCAGGGCCGCCTTCCTCGAAGAGAAGGGCGTGGATATTTCGTCCGCCCACCAGGGCTTGCGCCCCGCGGACGCCGAGGGCATGAGCTTGCTTTACGTCGCCCGGGGGGGCAGATGCATGGGCTGGATCGGGCTGGAAGACAGGGCCCGTCCGGAGGCGAAGAGGGCTACCGAAGACCTGGCCGGCCTGGGCGTGAAGCGGCTCTCGATGTTGACGGGCGACCGCTGGAACGTCGCAAAGAAAGTGGCCGCCGAACTGGGCTGCACGGACGTGCAGGGAGAGTGCTTGCCCGAGCAGAAACTGCGTCTGGTCGAGATGCTGCGCCAGGAGGGCCACGTCGTAGCCGTTGTCGGCGACGGCGTCAACGATGCTCCGGCCCTCGCGGCGGGAGACCTGGGGATTGCCATGGGGGCCGCCGGCAGCGATGTGGCCATAGACAGCGCCTCCGTAGCCCTGATGAGCGACGACCTGGGCCGGTTGCCGTTCCTGATCAAGCTCTCGCGCAAGCTCAGGACCGTCATCATCCAGAATCTTCTCTTCGGTGCGGCATTCGTCGTAGGCGGGCTCCTGCTTGGCGGCCTCGGTTATCTTAACCCGATTGTGGCCGCCGTGTTGCACAACATCGGTTCGTTCATCGTCATCTTCAACAGCGCCAGGCTCGTGCGCTTTGGCGAGAACCTGTCGCCCTACAGCGGCAGCGTTGTCGACAGCGCGAAGCCCGTGCCCACCGCAACCTGAAGGACGCGCCAGCCATGCCTGCCACGGACAGCAAGGTCCTGGAAGTGATCGAGCTGACAAAGGTCTTCCGCGACTTCTGGGGTCGAGAGAGCGTCAAGGCCGTCAACGGCCTCAACCTGGATGTCAAGCGTGGGGAGGTATTCGGGCTGCTGGGTCCAAATGGCTCGGGCAAGACCACGGTCGTCCGCATCATCCTCGGGCTGCTGTTCCCGACGCGCGGCGCGGTTCGCGTGTTCGGCAGGGGCCCGCGCAACGTGGATGTCAAGAAGCGTGTGGGCTACATGCCCGAGGAGTCGCATCTGTACTCCTACCTGAACGCGGAGGAGACGCTGGATTTCTTCGGGCGGCTTTTCCGTTTGCGCGCCGGTGAACGCCGCAGACGCACCAGCGCTCTGATCGACATGGTGGGCCTGAAGAGGGCGCGCAAGCGGCCCCTTGGCCAGTATTCCAAAGGCATGGCGCGCCGCATAGGCCTGGCCCAGGCCCTCATTAACGATCCGGACCTTCTGATCCTCGACGAGCCCACCACGGGCCTGGACCCCATCGGCGCCCGCGAGATGAAGGACCTCATCCTGACGCTGCGCGACAGGGGCAAGACGATCTTCCTGTGCAGTCACCTGCTGGGGGACGTGGAGGAGATCTGCGACCGGATCTGCATCCTCTACGGCGGCAGAAGAAGGGCGCTGGGACCGGTGGAGGAGCTGCTGGCTGCTCAGGACATGACCCAGATACGGGCTCCCAGGCTCGATCAATCCGCTCTGCAGCAGATCGCGGACGTCGTTCGCCGGGCGACGGGTCGGGACGATGCCATCGAGGTGAGCACCCCGACCAGGCCGCTGGAGGACTACTTCCTGGGCGTGGTTGAGGAGGCCCGGCGCGAAAGGATCAGCACGCCGGGCGCCGAAGCCGGGACCGCCGCCGCCGGTTTCCTGCTCGGCCCCGAGCCCGAAGGGGAGGAGCTCCTTGAGGAACTCGTACAGGCCGGCCAGGAACAGGACGCGGCCCCGGAGCCCGTTGCGGTTGAAGCGGCCTCCGCCATCCCTGTGGCGCAAGACGATGAACTGATAGAGGCCCTTGTCCGTAGAGCAGCCGACACGGAAGTGGAGCCCCAGACGGTTGAGGAGCCGGGTGCGGCCATTGCACCCGAAACGGTTGTTCGCAAGGATGTCATTGACGAGCTGGTGGACGAGGCCCACGAGGCCGGGGAAGCCGATGAGGACGAAGTTTCTTAGCCTCTGCCGGTGGTTCATTCACCGCCTGCCCGAAGTGCTGCTCGTTTGCTTTCTGCTTTCACTGCTTCCGCTGGTGGTCTTCGTGGCTGAGGAGGCCGTGGCGCAAGCCACCGCTGCGTGGAAGGTCCCCGGCGAGTATTTCCAGTCCGTGGTGGACGATCCTGTTCCGGCGCTGGCTGTGGTGGCCTGCGTGCTGGGCACGGCCGTCCTTCTCTTCGTGCTCTGGCGCAACTGGGGGTTGATTTGGGCCGTGGCGCGCAAAATGATCGTCGAGGGCCTTCACCGCAAAGTCGTGCTGGTGCTGCTGGTCTTCTTCGTCCTCCTGGTCTTGTCTTTGCCTTTCCTGCTCAAGACGGAGGGGAGCGTCAAGAGTCAGGTGCAGATCGTTCTGCTCTACTCGCTGATTGTCGCCATGGTCTTGCTGTCGTTGGTGGCCATTTTCGTGTCGGCGGCCAGCATCTGCTCCGAGATCGAGCGCAAGCACGTGCAGATCACCGATACGAAGCCGTTGAGGCGGTGGCAGTTCCTGCTGGGCAAGTGGTTCGGCACGCTGGTGATGTGCGCGGCGGTGCTGTTCGTGATGGCGGGGGCGACGTACGCGCTGGTCTTCTACCTGGCACGACCGCCTGACTACTCGCGCATGACCGCCAGGGAAGCCGAGAAAGCGCGCCAGGAATATGAAGGACTCTTTGAAGAGATCCTCTGCGCCCGCAGAAGCGCCAAGTCCCTCCTGCCCCCCGGCGTGGACGAGGCAGTCGAAGAGTCGCTGCGGGTGCTGAAGGCGCGGGGCGATCTGCCCGACTCTCGCAGGGAAAGAAAACGGTTGCGGGAGGACCTGTGGCGCGCGCATGTGCTGCTGGCGCTGACGGCCCCGCCGGGGGGGGTGGTCTATTGGAAGATCCGGGGGCTCAAGCCGGGAGGGGATGGAGCCTTGAGCGTGCGATTCAAAGGCTACGTGAACACTCCGGGCGGCAGGTTGCTGGGAAGATGGGTCGTGTGGGTGAAAAGGCCTATGAAGCTGGAAAGCGGCGAGACCCAGGAAAGGCTCCGCCGCGTGTTCAGGGTGGTGTCGCCCGAGGGTGGGTGGCACGCGGACACTCGTTGGGCGATTGCTGTGCCCGAGCAGTGCGTGGGGGAAGACGGCACGCTGTACCTGACGTACGAGAATATGAACCCAGACGAGTCAGCAGGTTTCGACCCGGAGTTGCTTGTGGAAGTGCTGCAGGAGGACAAGACCTTCTTCCCGAACTACTACCGGTCCCTGGTTGTCGTGCTGTGCCACGTGGCGCTTCTGGCTGCGTTGGGTCTGATGGCCGGCTCTGTGTTCTCCTTCCCCGTGGCCTGCCTGGTTGTCGTGTTCTTCTTCGTGATAGGGCTGATGGGTCCGTGGCTTGCTCACTTCATCGAACTGAGTCGTTTCGCTGATTACACGCAGTTCGAGGAGTACATCTGGATGGGTTTGCACGGTTCGCTGAAGGCGTTCCTGTCCGTCATGCCGCATTTTGGCAAGTACAACCCGTTGGGCGACCTCACGGACGGCAAACTGATTCCCTGGTCCGCGGTGTTCCGCGCCGGGGCCGTAATGCTCTACGTCAAGGGCGGCGCCGCGCTGCTGATCGGCATGTACTTCTACGCTCGCCGGGAACTCGCGCGCGTTATCGTCTGACAGGAGGCCGCGGCCAGCGCATGCATACCAAGATGAAAAGGCTGGTATTGCTCACCGTGGGGGTGGGCCTCCTTTTCGGGACGGCCAGCGCTCTCAGGCCACTGCAGGAGATGCGGCAGCAGTACGATCTGAGCAGTGAGCCGGTCAAGGGCCTTTCGCCGCAACTGGCGCTGGCGACACAGGTGCTCGGATGGGGAAGGGGCATCATCATAGACGTTATCTGGATACGGATGGAATCCCTCAAACAGGAGGACAAGCTTTTCGAGCTGGTCCAACTTGCCGATTGGGCCTGTAAGCTGGCGCCGCGCTTTCCGCATGTGTGGGACTTCCAGGCGTGGAATCTGGCCTACAACGTCAGTTGGCGGGTCAAGCACATGCCCGACAGATGGGCGTGGGTCTCCAAGGGCATCGAGCTGCTCAGGGACCAGGGCATCCCCCTGAACCCCAACTCCCCGATGCTCTATGAACGGCTGGGCTGGATCATCTTCCACAAGATCGGCGAGCAGGATGACAGTGGCCACTTCTTCTACAAACAGACCTTTGGCCTCTACATGCACGAGGTCCTGGGCGGGTCCGGCGATGAGGAAACTCTGGGGGAACTCGTTGCTGCGCCTCGCACGCTGGAAGAGCTCCTCGAGGGGGAGCAGGTCAAGCGCCTCTACGACGAATGCCTGGCGCAGGGGTTCGACATAGCGGAGCGCTT
>DAOVRD010000361.1 GCA_030628375.1 Planctomycetota bacterium | reverse complement strand
GCGAAAACGGCCAAAAGGACCATTGCGCCCATGTCGATCAGATACTCGCACAAACGCCTTCCGCGACCAGCCGGAGCAAATTCGGCCGGGGCTCCCCGAAGGGTGCCAGATACGGCGTCTGGTTTCCTTGCGGCCGAGGCCACCCCTTTGCGCTGGGTCTTGGCTGCCTCCCTGTGTCGTTCAACGGAAGCCGAATCTTCCGAGGGTTCCGGTATTCTTATCGTACCGTGGCAGCGGGGGCATCTTCCTATTCTGCCTGCCTTATCCCAGGAGAACCCCAATCTCTTCTCACAATGGGGGCACCTGACCACTACATAGCGCATCTCCGGACTCGGTCTGTCGGGCAGCACACTGGCGGCCGGAATGGTGACTGCCTTGCCACAACTGGGGCACCGCGCCTTGTTCCCTCCCGATCCATCGGCAGCCGACAACTTCCTGCCGCACTCGCACCTGAACCTGATAGCCATGGTTACCCTCCTGCGCCGACCCCGCGATAGGGGACACAAGCACCCCCGGTGCCCCGCGACGCTCTCCCAAATCCGCCGCCTGAGGATTGCAACCCCCTGGGATGAATAGGAACTTGTCGCACGCGCTAACTCTATTGATGCTTCTGTCAAATACCGTCGCTTTTGTCTAAAGCGAAATATAGTCGTCCCGTCGCTGCGTGTCAAGTCGCCGAGAATGGCGCGACGGGGACGGCAAGCTGCTGCTTCGTGAGTTCTGGCGCCTGGCTGCCAAGAAGGGCAAGATGGCTTACCTTGGTTTCGGGGCCGTAGAATTCAAGCAACAAGTGAGCTAACGGGGTTCCTGAACTCAGCGCTTTTCTGTGTGCCCGCGCGCAGCGCAGGTCCGTGTCGCCATAGAGCAACGGTAGAACGCACCGGGCAAGCTCGCCCCTCTCCGGCGCCGAGACAACGTGCCGGCCCGCGCGCCCGTCAAGCCCGCGTGGCCGCGGCGTTGATGATCTGGCCCCCGTTGGGCAGGTCGCTCTCGCTATATCCGAATTCAGTCAGGAACCGCCCGGCCACCTGCTCCTGAACCGGCCAACCCAGCACGTCCTTGCGCAGTCGCATCGCGCAGACGTAGTCCACCGCCGGCCCAAACACGCCCATGAGCAGAGCATTAGGCTGAGCATTCGGCGGCAGGCGGGGACCGCGCTTGCTCGCCCACAGGGCGTCTACGATGCAGAGCTGCTGCCGGGGGAAGAGCACGTCGCCCGTCCGCGCATCAATCCGGCCGAGGATCTCGGGCGACTTGTTGATGCCGATCAGGTAATCGGCCCCCCCGCCGTCCTTGTGTGCAGGAGCGGGGTCGAACGTGCCGAAGTAGTTCTTCATGCACATCGTAAAGCCCCCGAACTCGCGGTTGTGCCCCTTGCACATGGCCATGTCTATCAGGATATCCACCTCGTTCCTGACCAGCGGCGCGATGCAGCGGCTGTGTCGCTGTCCGTCGAAATACGGGCGCGCCACCGTGGTATCGGTGTTGTAGCCGCCCCACGTGCCGGCCAGGTGGACGCCCTCGGGCAACCCCTTGAAGGGCGTGAGCGTCGCCATGTCATGGCCCTTGCAGGCGTCGTAGACATGGATGTTCGAACCTTTGGCCCCCAGCAGGTCGGTCAGCACGCGGCACACCTTGCCCAGGACGACGCTCTGCGGATGCTGAAGATGCGCCTGGTTGCTCTTTATGCCGATCACGACGTCGTTCCAGCTCTTCGCGGGCGGCTTCAGCAGTATCTTCTTCCATGCGTCGGCGGGGCTGCTCTCCTCGGCGAGCGCAACGGCCATCCGGTCCATGTTCTCCTGGATGACGTCTGACACAACGAGTTCTTCCTGCTCAGCCCACGAGGCATTCTCCTTGACCGCGGCAGTCATGCCGGGGTCGGTCACGCCTACCACGCGAAGCGGGTTGACGTTGGGGTGGATCCTCCCGCCGGGCTGGTAGGCTTCGGCCCGTTTGGGAAGGATGATGGTGGGCACCGCCGTCAGTGCCACGGTGCTGGCGGTGGCCGCCAGAAAACGCCTGCGAGACATTGCCGTTTCCTTATGTTCCGTCACGGTCGTTTCTCCGCACTGAAGCGCAAGGGGTACCCGAACGCGGCCGCCAGGGAGCGCTGTCCCGTCCCGGACGGCTTGCTGCACAACTATAGCCGCCCGTGCACGCTTCGGCAAGCGCTGACGGAGCGACAACCGCCATACCTCGACGGTCACCGGCCTTCAAGGCCGCAGCCGGCAGCATCCACGCCGCCACGAGTACGCGAAAGCGATCCGGCCGCCGCGCGCCGGACCTCATCTGCAAGGCGCGAACCCGAGTTGACAGGTGGGGCGCACGGCAGTAGACTCAGAACCTCACTGTCGTTTCCCCCAACAGCTCAACTGCAAGAACTACACGCCGCAACAGGTCAAAGGATCCCGCAAACGAAGCAGCGGAAAGGAGTCCGCACGATGCGCAGTGACCAGGTCACAAAAGGTGTCGAACGCATGCCCAACCGGTCGCTCCTGTACGCGACGGGCATCACGCGGGAGCAGATGGAAAGGCCCTTCGTCGGCGTCTGTTCGAGCTTCACGGACCTGGTGCCCGGCCACATCGGCATGCGGGCGCTCGAACGCAGAATCGAATGGGGGGTCTGCGCCGGCGGCGGCGTGCCGTTCCTGTTCTCCGTGCCCGGCATCTGCGACGGCATCGCCATGGGACACTCGGGCATGCACTACTCCCTGCCCTCGCGCGAACTGATCGCCGACATGATCGAGTCCATCGTCCAGGCCCATCAGCTCGACGGCCTGGTGCTGCTGACCAACTGCGACAAGATCACGCCGGGAATGCTGATGGCGGCGTGCCGGCTCGACATCCCCACCGTAGCACTCACGGCCGGCCCCATGCGCTCGGGCTGCTACGAAGGGCGGAAGCTCTCGCTGGTGCGGGACACGTTCGAGGCCGTGGGGCTGTTCAAAGCCGGCAAGGTGACCGAAGAGGACGTGCTTGCATTGGAGATCGAAGCCTGCCCGGCCGAAGGCGCCTGCCAGGGCCTATACACGGCCAATACCATGGCATGTCTGACCGAAGCGATGGGCATGAGCCTGCCGGGCACCGCCACAGGGCTGGCCGGAACCGCCAAGAAGCTGCGGCTGGCCGAACAGGCGGGCGAGCGCGTCATGGAACTGGTCCGCCAGGGCATCACCACGCGCCAGATCGTCACCAGGAACTCGCTTGAGAACGCCATCCGCATGGACATGGCCCTGGGAGGGTCCACCAACACGGCGCTCCACATACCGGCCATCGCCCACGCGGCGGAGGTGGACGTCACACTGGACGACTTCGACCGGCTCAGCCGAGAGACCCCGCAGCTCACTTCGCTGCGACCCGGCGGCGAGTTGATGATGGAGGACCTGGAATGGGCCGGCGGCGTCCCGGCGGTGATGAAGAACCTGGCCCCGCTGCTCAACACGGATTGCGCCACCGTGGCGGGCAAGACGGTGGCGGAACTGATCGAGTCCGCACCGGCCGGCGACCCCGAGGTCATTCATTCCCTGGACGAGCCCATCGCCAGGGAGGGCGGCATCGCGGTGCTCAAGGGGTCCCTGGCTCCGGAGGGCGCAGTGGTGAAACAGGGCGCCGTGAGCGCGGAGATGATGCACTTCACGGGCACGGCGCGCGTCTTCGACAGCGAAGACGCCGCGATGGACTACCTGCTGGCCGACAAGGTGGTGCCGAACGACGTCCTCATCGTACGCTACGAGGGCCCGAGGGGCGGGCCGGGCATGCGCGAGTCGCTCGCGCTGACGGCGGCGGTGGCGGGCTGCGGCCTGGGCG